>CALDMA010000178.1 GCA_937915075.1 uncultured Oscillospiraceae bacterium | reverse complement strand
AGTTGGTCAGCAGGTTGGGGTTCAGGGCGATGATGTAGGCCATCGTCATGAACGTCGTGAGACCGGCGAGCAGCTCGGTTTTTACCGTGGTGCCGTTCTCCTGGAGCTTAAAGAGCTTTTCCATGATATTCTCCCTTTCTTTTGTTTCGTCATAACGCCTAAAATATTTTTAGGCCGCATGACGAAGATTTAGTATAATTATAAAGGCTTTGCCAAGAAAATGCAATACCCTCACCCCTGTTTCGGCGGGCTTTTTTCCCGCATTTGCTGAGATTTGGCGGAATGGTGGGAAATGGCGGTTGTTTTTGCCAAAAAATCTGTTATAATCCTGTTATTCTTTTGGAAGGGGAACCCGATTTGAAGCTTTCCTATCTGATTTTTCCGCCCGACGGCGCGGGCCGCGGGCCGCTCCGTGCCCACCGCGCCTATCTCGCCGTGCTGCTCACGCTCCTCGGCGTCGGCATCGGTTTTCTCGGCCTGTGGCTCACGGCCTGCGCGGATGCCGCCCTCCCGCAGGCGGAGCTGTACCGCTCCTATCTGGATCATCCGCTGCTGCTGGCGCTGAACCTGCTGCCGCCGGTGCTGCTCGCGTGGCTGGGCTATTTTCTGTCCGGCCGCTGCTGGTGCGGCGTGCTGCTGAGCGGTATCTTCGGCGTAGGGCTGCCGCTCATCAACTACTATAAGGTCATGCTGCGTGGCGATCCGATGCGCGCGAGCGACGTTCTGCTCCTGCGCACGGCGGGCGGCATCATGAGCCAATACGAATTTGAGCGGACCGACGAGGTCAACACGGCAGTCGCGCTTCTTGGCGCGATGCTGGCCTTTGCCGTGCTCCTCATGCCGCGCGGTGACAAGCGACGGCGCCTCCGCGCGCTGGGCGCGGCAGCCTGCGTACTGCTGGGCGTCGGCGCGTACTTCGGTGCCTATACCGACGAAGCCGTCTACGAAAGGACGGCGAACGACGATCTCATCAATGTCTGGTCGGACAACGAGGTCTACCTCTCCCGCGGCTTTGCGCTTTCCTTTCTGCACTCGGTGCCGGAGCTGTTCCCCGAAAAGCCGGAGGGCTACGATGCCCGCGCGGCGCAGACGCTCCTTGCCTCCTTCCCCGATGAAGACATTCCGGAGGGGGAGAAGGTCGCCGTCCTCGGCGTAATGCTCGAGGCCTTCTGCGACCTGACCGACTTCGACGCCCTCGCCGCTTTCGACACGGTGCAGGAGGTCTATGCCCCCTGGCACGAACTCGAGGAGCAGAGCTTGTCCGGCCGCCTGCTCACGAACATCTTCGCGGGCGGCACCGTGGATACCGAGTGGGGCTTCCTCACCGGCGCGAGCGAGCACGACGAATACCGCGCCGCGACCGGCTCCTACGTCCGCTACTTCACGGCACAGGGCTACGCGGCGCACTACGCGCACCCCGGCTACAGCTGGTTCTACGACCGTGAGCACGTGAACGGCTACCTTGGCTTCGATCAGAGCATCTTCACGGAAAACGGCTTCGGCGAGCTGGTCGACCCCTACGTCGCCATGTGGCATTCCGACCAACAGCTCGTGGACTACCTGCTCGCCGACCTCGACGCGGCGGACGGCTCGCCCATCTTCTCTTTCGCGGTGAGCTATCAGAATCACGGCCCCTACGCCGAAACGGAGAGCACCGTTCCCTATGTTTCGCCCGAAACAAGCGGCTGGTCGCAGGAGAGCTGCCATATTCTCAACAACTACCTCTTCGGCGTGAATGAAACGGTCCGCGAATATGTCCGCCTGACGCAGGAGCTGGACGCGCGCGACACCCCCGTGGTGCTCGTGCTCTTCGGCGACCACAAGCCGTGGATGGGCAACGGCGGCTCGGTTTATGAGGAGATGGGCATTGATTTTGATACGTCCACGCTTGCCGGTTTCCGGAACTATTACGCCACGCCCTATCTCATCTGGGCGAACCGCGCGGCGAAGGAGGCCCTCGGCGCGGACTTCACCGGCGACGGCGGCGACTTTTCGCCCTGCTTCCTGATGACGCGGCTGTTCGACGCGTGCGGCTGGGAGGGCCCCGGCTATATGCAGCTCTCCCGCGCCATGCGGGACATCTCGCCGCTGCTGCACACGAACGGACTCTTCCTGTGCGACGGCGTTCTGACCTCTGTTCTCAGCGACACCGACCGCAGCTTTTACCGCAGCTGGCTCGGCGTGCAGTACTACCGCGAGCATATCGCGGAGTATTCATAGCGCCTGCATCAAAAACTCGCCGCGCTTCACACGGCACACATATCAAAGGGGGAGGTCTCTTCAACCAAGAGACCTCCCCCTTTTCTTCGCTGCCGCGCTCCGCGCGGCCAATATAAGATTACTCGTCCTCGTGCGCCGTCACGGCGATGTGCAGCTCGTCGAGCTGCTTCTGCGTGACCTCGCTGGGCGCGCCCATCATGATGTCCTGCGCGTTCTTGTTCATCGGGAACGGAATGATCTCGCGGATGGAATCTTCGCCCGCGAGCAGCATTACCATGCGGTCCACGCCCGGAGCGATGCCGGCGTGCGGCGGCGCGCCGTAGCAGAAGGCGTTATACATCGCGGGGAACTTGGCCTTCACGTCGTCCTCGCCGAGCCGCACCAGCTCAAACGCCTTGATCATGATCTCGGGATCGTGGTTGCGCACCGCGCCGGAGCTGAGCTCCACGCCGTTGCAGACCAAGTCGTACTGGTCGGCGGTGATGGTCAGCGGGTCGATCTCGCCGCGCTCGGCGGCGAGCATCGTCTCCATGCCGCCCTTGGGCATCGAGAACGGGTTGTGGCAGAACTCCAGCTCGCCGCTCTCCTCGCCGATCTCGTACATCGGGAAATCGACGATCCAGCAGAACTCGTAGCGCTCCTTGTCCATGTGGCCCTCGCAGGCGGGGCCGAAGGTCTTGATGGCGACGCCCACGGCCTTGGTCGCCAGCTTGCCCGCGCACACGATGACCAGCGTATCGGGCTTGAGCCCCAGCTTTTCGGTCAGCTCGGCCTTGATGGGGGCGACAAACTTGCCGATGCCGCCGGCGAGCTCGCCGTTCTCATCGACCTTGAACCAATAGCTCTTCGTGCCGCTCTGCACCTCGCAGTCGCCGAGCAGCTTGTCGATCTGCTTGCGCGTCAGCTTGCAGTCCGTGATGGGCACGGCCTTGACCGTCTGACCGCGCAGCGCCTCGAACTCGCTCTCGGCGAACAGCTCCGTCACGTCGGTCGCAGTCAGGTCGATGCGCAGGTCGGGCTTGTCGCTGCCGTAGATCGCCAGCGCGTCGTTGTACGCGATGCGGCGGAACGGCGGCTGAGAGGCAATATCATAGGTGCCGAACTTCGCGAAGATCGGGGGCAGCACATCCTCGCAGATGGCGAACACGTCCTCCTGCGTCGCGAACGACATTTCCATATCCAGCTGATAGAACTCGCCGGGGGAGCGGTCGCCGCGTGCGTCCTCATCACGGAAGCAGGGCGCGATCTGGAAGTAGCGGTCGAAGCCGCTCGTCATCAGCAGCTGCTTGAACTGCTGCGGCGCCTGCGGCAGCGCGTAGAACTTGCCGGGGTGCTTGCGCGCGGGCACGAGATAGTCGCGCGCGCCCTCGGGGGAGGAGGCGGTCAAAATCGGTGTCGTGATCTCCAGGAAGTCGTGCGCCATCATCGCCTGACGCAGCGCGGCGATCACCTGGCAGCGCAGGATGATGTTCTTCTTGACGGCTGGATTGCGCAGGTCGAGGTAGCGGTACTTCAGACGCTGGGTCTCGTCGGCCTCGCGGCTGCGGTTGATCTCAAAGGGCAGGGAATTGTAGCGGCAGCGGCCGAGCACCTCGATCTTCTCGGGCACGACCTCGATCTCGCCGGTGGCCTGCTTGCTGTTCTTGCTCGCGCGCTCGCGCACGGTGCCCTCGACGGAGATGGTGCTCTCCTTGTTGATCCCCTTGATGACCTTCAGGTCGGCCTCATCCTCGACGACGACCTGCGTTGTGCCGTAGAAATCGCGCAGCACGACGAAGGCCAGATTGCCGCCCACCTCGCGGACGTTCTCCATCCAGCCGACGAGCTTGACCTTTTCGCCCACATTCTCGATGCGAAGCTGGTTACAGTTGTGTGTACGGGACTGCATCATAAGACAATGACAACTCCTATCTGTAATTTCAAGCTGATATAATACGATTTGTATTTAAAATCACGCCGTAAACGGCTTGGTTTTCGGGTTCACGATGTCGCGCCAGTCGAGGTCGCCGCGGCTGAGGCCGAGGACGAGCATTTCCGCCGTCGCTACATTGCTGGCAAAGGGGATGTTGTTCTGGTCGCACAGGCGGGAAATATAGCTCACGCTCTCGCAGGACTTTTCGTCGCGCGGATCGTTGAAGAAGAGCACCATGTCGATCTCGTTGTAGGCGATGCGCGCGCCGATCTGCTCCGCGCCGCCGTGTACGCGCGCGAGGAAGAGGTGGATGGGCAGACCCGTCGCCTCGGCGACCATCTTGCCGGTAATGTTGGTCGCGCAGATGGTGTGCTTGGAGAGGATGCCTGCATAGGCTGTGCAGAATTGAACCATCAGGTCCTTCTTGTTGTCGTGTGCCATGAGAGCGATATTCATATAACCGCGCCCCTTTCTATCGTAAATTTATGAATTTCTGTTTTATCGCCGCGGCAGCTTCATCAGCGGTACGCGCTCGCCGGTGAGGCGGCGCGCGATGTTGCGGCAGGCGATCTCGGCGCTGCTTTCGCGGGAGAATACGGTCAGGGCGTTCCGCCCCAACGCGATGGGGATGCCCTCGTCCTCGGGGATGACGCCCAGCAGCGGCAGGCCCGCCGCGTCGATGGCGTCGTCGATGTTGCTGCTCAGCGCCTTGAGCAGCTTGCGCCGCACGCGGTTGACCACCAGGTGCAGCTTTCCGTTCGGGTAATTGCGCAGCTCCATCACGGTCCGCTGCGCGTCGCGCAGGCTCGTCGGATCGGTCGTGGCGACCACCACCGCGCGGTCCGCCGCGCAGGTCGCGAGCCGGAAGGCGTCGCCCAGCCCCGCGCCGGAGTCGATGAGGCAGTAGTCGAATTTGCTCCGCACCTCGTCGAGCAGCTTTTTCATCTCGCTCGTGCGGACGTCCTCGTGCAGCCCGACCGGCGCGGTCAGCAGATACAGCCGGTCGCAGCGCGGGTGGCGCACCGCGGCCTGCTCGAGCGTCGCGCGCGAGAGAATGACGTCGGTGAAGTCCATCAGCGCGCTGTCGCTCATGCCGAGCGCCAGGTCCAGGTTCCGCAGCCCCACGTCGCAGTCGAGGCACAGCGTCCGGTGCCCCATCTCGGCGAGCGCCGAGCCGACGAGCGCGGTGAATGAAGTTTTTCCCGTGCCGCCCTTACCGGACACCACGGCGATGACCTGTCCCATAGAAAACTCCTGTCAGCCGCTCACAGCGGCTGCTTTTTGATTCTTGCGAACGCCCTCGGATATTTCGCCGGGGTAGGGGAGACCTTCTCGATCACCACCACGCGATGCGTGACCTCGCTCGTCGGGACGGGGTAGTCTTCGACCTTGACGATTTTTCCGCCGAGCGTTCGGATCGCGCTCTTTGCCGCGGCGATCTCCTCCTCGGTGTCCACGCTCTTCATCGCGAGGAATTGCCCGCCGACCCTTACGAGCGGCAGCGCCAGCTCGCAGAGCACATTGAGCTGCGCGACGGCGCGCGACACCGCAAGGTCATAGCTTTCCCGATGTCCGGCGGCAAATTCCTCCGCCCGCGCGTGGACGCATTCCACGCGCTTCAGCCCCAGCGTACCGCAGACCTCCTCGAGCCACGCGATGCGCTTGCCGAGGCTGTCGAGCAGCGTCAGGTCGAAGTCGTCCTTGAGGATACGCAGCGGCATCCCCGGGAAGCCCGCGCCCGTGCCGACGTCCACCACCGTTTTTCCGGAGAGGTCTGCGAACCGCGTCAGCGCCGCGCTGTCGAGCAGATGCAGCTGCGCGACGGCCTCCGGCTCCGTGATGGCGGTGAGGTTCATCACCTCGTTCTTTTTTAGCAGCAGTGCGGCGAAGCGCTCGAGCATTTCCGCCCGGCTCTCGTCCAGCCCCAGCTCCCGCAGTCCCTCGCGCAGCAGCGCGGTCACTTGCTCTGCTCCTTCAGAAGGTCGCGGATCTCGGCGAGCAGCAGCTCCTCCTTCGTCGGCTCCGGCTCCTCCTCGGGCGTTTCCTCGGCCTCCGGCTCGGGCTTGGAGAGCTTGTCGTGCATCTTGTTGATGGCCTTGACCATGCAGAACACGGCAAACGCGATGATGATGAAGTCCAGAATGACAGAGATCAGATTGCCGAAGTTGACGGCGATCTCGGGGTCAACGACCTCGCTGCCCTCCATCACGGCCTCCTTGAGCACCCATTTCCACGCGGAGAAGTCCACGCCGCCGGTGAGAATGGAGATGAGCGGCATGATGATATCGTTCACCAGCGAGGTCGTGATCTTGCCGAACGCGCCGCCGATGACAACGCCTACGGCCATATCCAGCACGTTGCCGCGCATGGCAAACGCCTTGAATTCTTCCATAAACTTCTTCATGAGAAGTCTCCTTTGTCTGTTTTTGAAAACGAATGGTATTTTAATATCGAAATACTACGTTTTGTTATCAGAAATCAATGCTTCGGCACCAGCTTGTCCTTGCCGCCCATGTAGGGACGCAGGACCTCGGGAATGAGCACGCTGCCGTCGGATTGCAGATTGTTCTCCAGGAACGCGATGAGCATACGCGGCGGCGCGACCACGGTGTTGTTGAGCGTGTGGGGCAGATACAGCTTGCCGTCCGCGCCCTTGACGCGGATCTTCAACCGCCGCGCCTGCGCGTCGCCGAGGTTGGAGCAGGAGCACACCTCGAAATACTTCTGCTGGCGCGGGCTCCACGCCTCGATGTCACAGCTCTTGACCTTCAGATCGGCAAGGTCGCCGGAGCAGCACTCAAGCTGGCGCACGGGAATGTCCATGCTGCGGAACAGCTCGACGCTCCACTTCCACATCTGCTCGTACCACTTCATGCTGTCTTCGGGCTTGCAGACCACGATCATTTCCTGCTTTTCAAACTGGTGGATGCGGTACACGCCGCGCTCCTCGATGCCGTGGGAGCCCTTCTCCT
>CALDMA010000177.1 GCA_937915075.1 uncultured Oscillospiraceae bacterium | reverse complement strand
CCTTCAGAATTTCCAGCGTGGCCTCCTGACTGGGCTCACCCACGGTGACCGGCTGAAAGCGGCGCTCCAGAGCGGCGTCCTTCTCAATATACTTGCGGTACTCGTTCAGCGTTGTTGCGCCGATGATCTGGATCTCACCGCGGCTGAGAGCGGGCTTGAGGATATTGGCGGCGTCCACCGCGCCCTCAGCGGAGCCTGCGCCCACGATGGTGTGCAGCTCATCGATAAAGAGGATGATGTTGCCGTCCTTTCTGGCCTCCTGCATCACCTTCTTGATACGCTCTTCAAATTCGCCGCGGTACTTGGCTCCGGCCACCATGCCGGTGAGATCCAAAGACAGGAGCTTCTTGTCCAGCAGGTTTTCCGGTACATCGCCTGCGGCGATCTTCCGTGCCAGTCCCTCGGCAATGGCGGTCTTGCCGACGCCCGGCTCGCCGATGAGACAGGGGTTGTTCTTCGTGCGGCGGGACAGGATCTGAATGACGCGTTGGATCTCCTCGTCGCGGCCAATGACAGGGTCCAGCTTACCCATCCGGGCGTCCGCCGTCAGGTCGCGGGTGAACTCCGCCAGCGTCTTATTGCCTTTGCCGCTTTCCTCAGCGCCTCCGGCAGCCTGCGCATCGCCGCTTCCGCTTTGGGCGCGGGACGCGGCGCTGAGCTTCTCCATCAGCGCGGTGTAGAGCTGGCGGGCGTCCACACCGGCGGAGCGCAGAATACGGACTGCCATGTTGTTGCCCTCGCGGAGAATACCGGCCAGCAGATGCTCCGTGCCGATATAGGCGTAGCCGCCGCGGGCGGCGTCCTCCATGGCGATCTCCAATACGTGCTTTGCGCGGGGACTCAGGCTTTGCGCGGGATTGCTGCCGGACAGTCCGGCGCCGGCGCTCTTGCGGATCATTTCCGTCAGCAGATCGTCTGTCAGACCCGCTTCCGTCAGTACGGTGTGGGCAAGCCCCTCGTCCTCCCGCATCAGGCCAAGCAGCAGGTGCTCCGTGCCCATGTAGCCGTGACCCAGCTCGCCTGCGGCCTCCTGCGCCAGCTGCAATGCTTCCTCCGCAGTGGGAGTGAATTTACTTTCATCCATTGTTCAATACCTCTTTTATTTTGGGGTGTGTTTTATCTTTCCGTCTGTGCTTTAAGCGGTCTCCTGACCGTCCTTCTGGGACTTCTCAGCGTCCTTGTGCGCCTCCTCAAGCTTATGGAGCTCGTCCCGCAGCTGGGCGGCGCGCTCGAAGTTCTCTTCCGCAATGGCTTTTTCCTGCGCCTGCTTCAGCGCATTCATCTGGCGCAGATAGGAAAAGCGGCTTTGATCCTCATGGCTCATGAGGTCGTCCTTCTTCTCCTCCGGAGCCTCCTGCACCGGCGCCGCGCCGATGGCGGGCATGGTATCGAAGAAATCGTCAAAAGGACTCTCCAGCATCCGTCCCATCAGAGACGGCATGGAGCCGAAGAACGCATCGTTGCCGAAGAAGCTGTCCAGCATGGACGGCCGCTTGGAGAAGAACTTCTGCGTATAGCCCAGCTTTTCCGCACAGGCCTGACAGAGGTGATGCTCCTCCGTTCTCCCGTTGATGCTGCTGCGATAGATAAAGTTGGCTTCATTTCTGCCGCAATTTTCACATTTCATGATCATCCCTCCGTAAATCTGTATATAAATCGTTCAAGCTTTCCTTTCTAACACATAGTTTAGCTTTTCCTCTTGAAAAAACAAGAAACTGCCGGTACAATAAAGAAAAAGTAACTTGTGCCGAATGCACAAGCTGAAGGAGAGAGCAGGTTCATGGAAGAAAAACGCTGGGAGTCGTGCAGCGCCGAGATGCTGCTGGAGGAATTCTTTTCGCAGGACGATCTCCGGCAGCTGGCGCTGAGCACGGGGGAGCTGCTGGACTGCCCGCTGATGGTACTGGATGATACCTTTCGCATTGCAGCCCACCGTTTGCCGCTCGGTTTTTCCGACGAGCTTTTTCAAAATGCCGTGCGCCGCGGCGAGATCACCTATGAAGCCGGCGTCATCATCAGCAAAAATCCGATGCTCTCGGCGGGCTGGGCGGATTACGTCCAGCTGCCGGACAGCCCCTACCGGCGGCGCTTCGCGCCCCTCATCAGCTCGGGCGTGCGCCTTGGCTGCCTGATCTGCGTGGACACGGACGGGCATCTGGAGCAGATCCCTCCGCGGACCTGGGAGCTGGTGGAGCACATCCTTGCCAAGCAGCTCTTTATGGAGGTGAGCCGTCAGGACAAGCCCTCCGAGACGGCGGAGGACATCCTCATGCACCTCCTGGACGGCGGCTTTTCCTCCGCCGCGCACTTCCAGCTTCAGGCGTCCGGCACCTACCT
>CALDMA010000176.1 GCA_937915075.1 uncultured Oscillospiraceae bacterium | reverse complement strand
AAGCGTCAAACCACCCCGCGGATGGACAGTAAGCGTCAAACCACCCCGCGGATGGACAGGCATGAGACAATAGTAGCGGAACGTCGCGAAACGTTCCGCTACTGTCGTTACTGGAGGATATCAAGATGACAAGCGGGGAGCTAAAACACCGTGCGAAGCTGCAGGAGTGGGCGGCACGGATACAGGAGTGCCGCAGCAGCGGTCTGTCGGTGCGGGCGTGGTGCAGACAAAAGGAAATCAACGCAGCAACCTATTACCGCTGGGAGCGTGAGCTGTTGTCTGCGGCCGAAACGGGGTGCTCAAATGTGCCGGCTGTCAGATTTGCAGAGTTGCCGGCTCCGAGGCAGGCGTCACGCAGCGTTGCGGAACGTTGCGCCACACTGCATATTGGAAACGCCAGTCTGGACATTTACCCCGGGTGCGATACGGAACAGCTAAAGATGCTGGTAGAACTTCTGCGCCTATGCTGAATGATTTCACCGGCGCAGATAAAGTCTATATCGCCTGCGGCTACACAGATCTGCGCAAAGGCATAGACGGTCTGGCGCGCCTCGTCCAGCAGCAGTTTGAACTGGACCCATTTACCAACACGCTGTTCCTGTTCTGCGGACGGCGACGGGACCGGATCAAGGGCTTGTACTGGGAAAAGGACGGCTTCATCCTGCTGTATAAGCGGCTGGAGCAGGGCGCGTACCAATGGCCACGCTCGGAATCCGAGGTAAAGACGCTAACGCCGCAGCAATACCGCTGGCTCATGGAGGGGCTGCAAATCGAGCAGCCGAAGGCTCACCGCCCAGTGACGGGATTGACCGCTGTCTGAACAGAGAAAACGTGAAAAGCCATTGAAAACACTGGCTTTTTGCCGCGTTTCGTGGTATAATGTTTACATGGAAAACAGAGAAATGCAGACAAGCAACACGGAAGAAATGGTGACCATTTCCCGTGCGGAATATGAGCAATTTCAGAAACAGGCGCAGGTCATCACCAGCCTGACGCTGCAAAATGAGTGGCTGCTGGAGCAATTGAAGTTGTCCAAGAAGAAGCTGTTTGGCCGTT
>CALDMA010000175.1 GCA_937915075.1 uncultured Oscillospiraceae bacterium | reverse complement strand
GTCAAAAGGTCTGGTTTATGAGCGCTCCATCTTACTAAAAAGGCGGTGAAATACAAGAGATAGTGTGGTATAATTTAAGAAAACGCAGATGAGGTGTTTTCATGTCATACCGCCCCAATCAAAGCCAGCAGCTTTCCATATTTGACCGGAGTCTGCGCTTAACGGAGCGTGAAAGAAAATGCCTGGAGAGATCGTGGGCAAAAGTATTTTCTGATGAGATATTTCCTGCAGTTGATGAAGACCGTTTCCGCGTTCTTTACTCGGAAACGGCGTCCCGTCCAAACACTCCGGTCAATGTCATTGTCGGAGCCTTGATCATAAAAGAACTTTTCGACCTCTCGGATGACGAAGTGGTTGAAAATCTGATGCTGGATGTGCATTACCAATATGCCCTGCATACGACCAGTTATGAAGAACAGCCGCTGAGTGATAAAACATTGTCCCGTTTCCGTCGTCGCTGCTATGAATATGAGCGGCTCAATGGTGTGGATCTGTTTCACGACTGTGTCTGCGATCTAAGCGGGAAAATTGCGAAAATGATGGGGATCAGTTCCCGCATCAAGCGAATGGATTCTCTCATGGTGGAGGCAAACATCAGAAATCTGAGCCGCATCGAATTGTTATATGCCTGTGTTGCCAGACTGGTACGGTATAACCACAGGAATCAGACCGGCGTTGATTTGGCTGGCCTTGAACATTACCTTGCCCCTGATGATCGAAATCGTGTTATTTATCACAGTCGGCATGTTGATGTTGAAGTCAGAACAACAGAGATTATCAGCGACGCAGAGAGACTGATCGAGCAGTGCCAGGATGTTTGCAGCGGCATCGAGGCGTACCAGCTGCTACGGCGCTGTATCGAAGAGCAAACCATTTCAGAAAACGGAACGCGCCGGCTACGCAATAAAGGTACAGAATCCCCCAGAGCGACATCCCTTCAGAACCCGACAGATCCGGAAGCGACTTACAGCAGGAAAGCCGGAAAGCAACATATTGGATATGCTGCAAATATCGTGGAAGCTGTTGGAGCCGATGGTTCTGTCGTTGTGGACTACCAATATGAGCAGAATACCCATTCAGACTCCCGCTTCCTCATAGATCACTTGAAGCGACTCCCGGCACAGAACGAAGAATCATTCATCGTTGTAGACGGTGCATATTCCGGTCAAAACCTCCGGGATGCCGCATTGGAGAAGAATGTACAGCTTATCAGCACAAGCCTCAAGGGGATTTCGGTCCCGAACATCTATGCAGATTTTGAAATAAGTGATGATGGGAAAGTTGTTTTGCACTGTCCTGCCGGACATGAACCGCTTCGCTGCAGATATATTTCGGCAGCTAAACAGGCGCGTGCGTATTTCTCTCATGACCTATGTGCTGTGTATCCGCATTTGGAGCAGTGCCATCCGAAGCTCAACAAGGTTACTGGTCTGATTGCAATATCCCGTTCCGCGATAGAGAAGGCGAGACAACAACGTCATATGGCCGAGGATGATTTTCAAAACTGGAAAAGGGTTCGGAACGGTGTAGAGACTATCCCTTCTACTCTGCGAAATCAATATCATGTGGGTGATATGCCTGTTCGCGGTAGGATACCGTGCAAGTTCTTCTTTGGCGCTAAAACTTCAGCGATTAACTTCAAGAAGCTGCTTCGGCAACAAAGGGGCTTGTATTGTCGTCCTCATAATCCACTATTGGCCTGATATGGTCATTGAAAAGTATTATAAACACCCAATCTTATTCGACTATTTTCCACCGTTGATGGAGATGGTCGCTTTTTATTTTGTTGGCATGCCGATGAAAAGGACCTTTTGACCTCAACGTCATATTATGATACCAACCACTCAAGGACAATATAATTGTAAAGGATGCGAACCATTCGGTGGCAAATTTGAGTGGAAATCGGCTCGCGCCAAAGCCCTAATAAGTTGCAAAAAGCCGCGAAATCATCTGATTTCGCGGCTTTTTATGGTGGACCTGAAGGGATTCGAACCCACGACCTTACGGATGCGAACCGTACGCTCTCCCAACTGAGCTACAGGCCCAAATATTAACTTGGCTGAAAAAATCAATATCAAGTGGGCCCGCTTTATGTTGGGATCGCCCTCCCAACTGAGCTACAGGCCCAAATATTAACTTGGCTGAAAAAATCAATATCAA
>CALDMA010000174.1 GCA_937915075.1 uncultured Oscillospiraceae bacterium | reverse complement strand
CTGATTACAAATCAGCTGCTCTACCAACTGAGCTATACCAGCATTTCAGCAACAGAATGGATTTTAGCAGATGCCGTGCCGTTTGTCAAGCCTAAATTTTTCATTTTTCGGGAGGAATGAATTTTGCACTTTAGGATCGATTCGCCTGCGGGAAGGCGCAGGCCCTATGGCCGTCCCTGCGGCCGATGCTCGCTGTGTGGGCGTGAGCTGCTGCGCGGGGAGCGCGGCTGGTATCTCAACGGGCAGAGCGTCTGCGCGGACTGCTTTCCGTCCTTCGCCCGCGCGGAGCTCGCGCCCTGCGAGATCGTGTTCGGAATGGAGGGGGAAGCGTGACGCTTTATCAGATATCCTTTACATACCGCGCGGATGCGGCGGTGCTGCGCACGCGCATTTCGGAGCTGCGTGCCGCGGCCCGGGCCGCGCAGGACCGCGAGGAGGCCGAGCGGCTCAAGCGGCGCATTGCCGAGCTTCAGGTGCTGCGCCGCCAGTCGAGCGAGCTGGCCGAGCTGACAAAACGCTATTACGAAAGGAACTATCACCGCGATGAAAGGTACACCCTATAGCATCCGCAACAACGAGTTTTACGGCGACATGGCGGCGTGGCTGCGCGCCAACGCGCAGGACAACGACAGCGAGCTGCTCCGGCTCAAGCGCAACCTGCGCCTGGCGCGGCAGGAGGCGCTGACCGCGCGGCAGCGGCAGCTGCTCCGAATGAATTTTGAGCAGAATAAGACCGTGACCGAGATCGCGCAGGAGCTGGGCGTCAACAAGTCCACGGTGTCCCGCACGCTGCTGCGCGCCAAACGGCGGCTCTATCAATGCCTGCGCTACGCGCTGTAGTCCGCGCTTGACTTCGGCACGGCGTGCGCATACAATAAAAAGCACAGGGAAAACAGGAGCGGAGGGAATGTCTATGCTGCACAAAGCGATACAGAACCGGTGGTGCCGTCTGGCTCTGGCCGTGGCCGCGACGCTGCTCTACGCCATCGGCGTGAACTGGTTCATTGTCCCGATGGGACTTTACACCGGCGGCCTGCTGGGCTTCTGCCAGGTCGCCCGCACGCTGATCGTGGAGGCGCTGGGGCTGTCGCCGAACGTGGACTTTTCGGGCGTTTTGTATCTGGCGGCGAACGTGCCCATCCTGCTGCTGGCGTGGCAGGCGCTGGGAAGGGGCTTCCTTGTGCGCACCGTGGTGTGTACCGTTACCTCGTCGCTGTTTCTGAGCCTCGTGCCGCCGCCGGCGGCGCCGCTGGTGGAGGAGACGCTGACGAACTGCGTGCTCGGCGGCATCCTCGTCGGCTTTTCGCTCGGCATCGTGCTCACCTGCGGCTGCTCGACCGGCGGGCTGGACATCCTCGGACTGTGGCTCGCCAAGAAGGGCAAGGGCTTCAGCGTGGGGCGCTTCAGCCTGGGCTTCAATGCGCTGCTCTATACGCTCTGCGCGGTCCTCTTCGGCCTGCGCGCGGCGATCTACTCCATTATTTATACGGTGTTCTGCGCGCTCTTCATCGACCGCGGGCACCAGCAGAACATTACCGAGCAGGTGCTCATCTTCACCAAGGACGAGGACCCCGAGCTGCCGAGGAACATCATGGCGCGGCTCGGCCGCGGCGTGACGTACTGGGAGGGCAAGGGCGCCTACACCGGCGAGGACCTGCGCGTGCTGTGCGTGTGCGTCTCCAAATTCGAGGAGGCCGACCTTTACGGCGTGGTCCACGAGCTGGACCCGAACGCCTTTTTCATCACGCAGGAGGGCGTGACCATCCACGGAAACTTTATCCGCAAGCTGTCCTGAAGCAGGGGAGATGCCGCACGGCGTCTCCCTTTTGCATAATTTCCTGCAAAAAGTCGGAAAAACGACGGAATTTGTGCATATCAGATAATTTGATGGAGTAATTCGGAATAATTTTATTGCATTTTTGGGAAAAGTGTGATAATGTACGACCTAATCTTTTATTTTTGAAGGAGGCGGCTTGCTGTATGTATACCGACAACTATTTCAACCGATTTGAGCTTGCGCCCGAGGTGGCGGAGGCGCTGAAGAAGTGCAAGTGCATCGCCTACGCCGAGACGAAGGAGGAGCTGCAGGAAATGGCCTACGGCCCCACGCACACCTCCCGCTACGACGTGGTGTATCCCATCGAGGGGCTCGGCACGGTCAAGGAGGCCGAGGTGGTGCGCTGCAAGAACGGCTGCGTGGTCAACTTCATGGAGGACTATATGCGCCGCCGCGATCCGAACAGCATGGCCATCGGCGACGAGCTGCCGACCGACAAGCCCCGCTTCAAGGACCGCTTCGGCTATGAGTTCTCCAAGCTCCGGCAGGAGACGCTCGACTGGCTGAGCAATCAGCAGATCGTGATGCTGCCGTTCTACGCCGGCCCCAACGGCCACGGCTACCCGAGCCTGATGATCTGCCCGATGAACGCGGCGTTCTTCGCGCTCTCGCTCGCCAATATGCAGGGCTTCGTGAGCATCGCGGACGTGCCCGAGCACTATAAGCCGCGCGCCATCATCTTCGTCGCACCGCCGTTCCGCCATACGCACTTCGACGGCAAGCAGGTCGTCGTCCACAACCGCAGCGCGGAGCTGCACGAGGTTTGGGCCTACAACCTCTATCCGGGCCCGAGCGCCAAGAAGGGCGTGTTCTCGCTGCTGCTCGACATCGGCGAGCACGAGGGCTGGGTCTGCTGCCACACGAGCGCCGCGATGGTCGAGACGCCGTATGAAAACGAGATCGTGTTCATGCACGAGGGCGCGTCCGGCGGCGGAAAGAGCGAGATGCTCGAGGACTTCCACCGCGAGGACGACGACCGTCTGCTCATCGGCACGCATACGGTCACGGGCGAAAAATATTATATGACGCTCGGCGAGAGCTGCAAGATCCACCCCATCGCCGACGACATGGCCTGCGCGCTCAAGTCCATCCAGGATCCCGCGAGCGGCAAGCTGCGCATCCTCGACGCTGAGGACGGCTGGTTCCTGCGCATGGACGGCATGAACGCCTATGGCAACAACCCGCTCTATGAGCGCATCTGCATCCATCCGAGCGAGCCGCTGGTGTTCTTCAACATGGACGGCATCCCCGGCTCGACCTGCCTGATCTGGGAGCACGTCATCGAGTCGAACGGCAAGCCCTGCTCGAACCCGCGCGTCATCCTGCCGCGCAAAATGCTCGACAACATCGTGCCCGACACCGAGCCGGTGGAGGTCGACGTGCGCAGCTTCGGCGTCCGCATG
>CALDMA010000173.1 GCA_937915075.1 uncultured Oscillospiraceae bacterium | reverse complement strand
CACCGACGGTCTGATCGACACGACGCTGACGCTTTTCCCCTCGTTCACGAGCGGCTTTTACCACTGCACGGACGAAAATTGTGAGGGCGCGATGGTGTTTGTCAATCGCGGGCTCGGCAACTCGCCGCGCGTCATTCCGCGCATCTTAAACCGCCCGCAGGTGGCGGTCATCACATTCGAAAGGGGCTGAGACCATGCGTGAATTTTCTGCCGGAAGCTATGATGTCGCCGTGATCGGCGCGGGTCACGCGGGCATTGAGGCCTCGCTCGCCTGCGCGCGGCTGGGGATGAAAACCGTGTGCTTTACGATCAATCTGGACGCCGTGGGCAATATGCCCTGCAACCCCGCCATCGGCGGCACGGGCAAGGGGCATCTCGTGCGCGAGCTGGACGCGCTCGGCGGCGAGATGGCAAAGGCCGCCGACCGCGCCTGCATCCAATATCGCCTTTTGAACCGCGGCAAGGGCCCCGCCGTGTGGTCTCTGCGTGCGCAGGCAGACCGCCGCCGCTATCAGCAGATCATGAAGCATACGCTCGAGCGGCAGGAAAACCTGACGCTGCGGCAGGCGGAGATCGTGGAGCTGCGCGTGGAAAACGGCGCGGTCTCCGCCGTCGTCACCGCGACGGGCGCGGTGTTCGGCGCGAAGGCCGTCATTCTCTGCTCGGGAACCTACCTCGATGGGCGCACCATCGTGGGCGAATGCATTCAGTCAAGCGGGCCCGACGGAATGCACGCGAGCCTGCCGCTCGCGGAGCAGCTGCGCGCGCTCGGACTCCCCCTGCGCCGCTTCAAGACCGGCACGCCCCCGCGCGTCAACGCCCGCAGCGTCGATTTCTCCAAAATGGAGCGGCAGGACGGCGACGCTGAGCCGCTGCCGTTCTCGTTCACGACCTCACGCGTCCCCTGCAATCAGGCGGTGTGCTACCTCACCTACACGAACGAGGAGACGCACCGCATCATCCGCGAAAATCTCGACCGCAGCCCCATCTACTCCGGTGTGATCGAGGGCGTCGGGCCGCGCTACTGCCCGAGCATCGAGACGAAGATCGTCCGCTTCGCGGACAAGCCCCGCCACCAGCTCTTCATCGAGCCCATGGGGCTTGACACCGAGGAGCTGTACATTCAGGGCTTTTCCTCCTCGATGCCCGAGGACGTGCAGGTGCGGATGGTCCACACCATTCCCGGGCTCGAGCACGCGGAGATCATGCGCCCCGCCTACGCCATTGAGTATGACTGCATCGACCCCACCGCGCTCAAGCCCACGCTGGAAACGAAAGCCGTCGCGGGGCTGTACGGCGCGGGGCAGTTCAACGGCTCGTCCGGTTACGAGGAGGCCGCCGTACAGGGCTTTGTCGCCGGCGTGAACGCTGCACGCAGGCTCGCGGGGCAGTCTCCCTTTGTTCTCTCCCGCTCGGAGAGCTACATTGGCACGCTCATCGACGATCTTGTGACCAAGGGCACGAACGAGCCCTACCGCATCATGACGAGCCGCAGCGAATACCGTCTGCTCCTGCGGCAGGACAACGCCGACCGGCGGCTCACAAGGCTCGGACACGACATCGGTCTCATCTCCGACGAGCGCCTTGCCGCCGTGGAGGAAAAATACGCCGCCGTCGCGCGGGAGATCAAACGGCTCGAGCACACCGGCCTTCCCGCGAGCCAAGCGCTCAACGCGCTGCTGCGTTCTCGCGGTACGGCGGAGATCACGGACGGCAGCCCGCTCATCGCGCTGCTGCGCCGCCCGCAGCTGCGCTACGACGATCTGCGGGCCTTCGACGCCGGCTGCGCCGCCTGCCCGCAGGATGTCGCCGAGCAGGTGGAGATCGATGTGAAGTACGAGGGCTACATCCGCCGTCAGATGGCCGAGGTCGAGGAGTTTACACGCCTCGAGAGCCGCCTGCTGCCCGATGGGCTTGACTATTCCGGTATCGACGGCCTGCGGCTCGAGGCACGGGAAAAGTTAGCCGCCATCCGTCCCCGTTCGCTCGGACAGGCTGGGCGTATTTCGGGCGTGTCCCCCGCCGACCTCGCCGCCCTGATGATCTATTTGGAAAAGGAGAAGCGCCATGAAAATTCTTGACCTGACCCATCTCATCGAAGAGGCCATGCCCGTCTATCCCGAGACCGAGCCGCCAAAGCTCACGCCCTCAAACACCTTCGAGCAGCACGGCTTCCGCGAAACGCTGCTTACGATGGGCTCCCACACCGGCACGCACATGGACGCCCCCGCACATATGCTGCGCGACGGCAAAACGCTCGACCAGTTTCCGGCGGACAAGTACATCGGCGCCGCCTATGTGCTCGACTGCTCCGACCTCGCGGGAAAGGAGATCCCCAAGGCGCGGCTCCTGCTCCATGCTTCGGAGATCGAGGCCGCAGACTTCCTGCTCTTCTACACCGGTTGGGAGAACTACTGGGGCAGCGAGAAATACTTCTCCCCCTTCCCCGTGCTCTCACTCGAGGCGGCGGAGTACCTTGCCGCCTTTCCGCTCAAGGGCGTCGGCACCGACGCCATCTCCATCGACCCGATGGACACGGTAGACTATCCCGTGCACAAGATCCTGCTCGGCGCGGGCTTTGTGAATACGGAGAATCTCTGCAACCTTGCCTCCCTCGCGGGGAAAGCCTTCCCTTACGCAACGCTTCCCCTGCGCTTCAGGAACGCTGACGGCTCGCCCGTGCGCGCCGTCGCCATGTTGGGGGATTGACCGAAAAGCCGCTCTGTCGTAGGCAGAGCGGCTTCCTCATTATTATAATAAACGGAAAGCGGCAAAGCCTCCGGTGCAAACCGGAGGCTTTGCCGTGAGTGAAGAAAAGATCGTCGCCCTTGAGCGAGTTGTTTCGATCAGACGTTGCCGATGGTGGCGACCATGACGGCCTTGATGGTGTGCATACGGTTCTCGGCCTCGTCGAACACCTTGGAGTTCGGGGAGAGGAACACCTCGTCGGTGACCTCGCGGATGTCGTAGCCGAGCTCCATCTGGCTCTTGGCCATGGTGGTGTCGAAGTCGTGGAAGGAGGGCAGGCAGTGCAGGAAGATGCAGTCGCTGTTCTCGGTGGCCTTCATCACGTCGCCGGTGACCTTGTAGGGAGTGAGCTGCTTCACGCGCTCGGGGATCTTATCCTCCTCGCCCATGGAAGCCCAGATATCGGTGTAGAGCGCGTCGGCGCCCTTGAGCAGAGCCTTGTCCTCGCCGTACTCGACGACGGCGCCGGTCTCCTTGGCGACCTCGCGGCAATACTCCACGACGTCAGCGGCGGGAGCGAGCTCCTTCGGGCCCCAGCCGACATAGTGCATACCGAGCTTGGCGCAGATGTACATCAGGCAATAGGCCACATTGTTGCGGGTATCGCCGCAGAAGACCAGCTTGCACTTGTTGAGGGGCTTCTTGGTGTTCTCCATCAGGGTAAGGATGTCGGCGAGCGCCTGGGTGGGATGATCGACGTCGGTCAGGCCGTTCCACACGGGAACGCCGGCGTTGGCGGCGAGACCCTCGACGACCTTCTGGTCGTAGCCGCGGTACTCAATGCCGTCGAAGAAGCGGCCGAGGACCTTCGCGGTATCGACCATCGTCTCCTTCTTGCCCATCTGTGAGGACTTGGAATCGAGGAACGTGACGTGCGCGCCTTCGTCATAGGCGGCGACCTCAAACGCGCAGCGGGTGCGGGTGGAGGTCTTCTCAAAGAGCAAAACGATGTTCTTGCCGGCGAGCAGATTGCCGCGGATGCCGGCGCGCTTCTTCGCCTTCAGATCGGCGGCGAGGTTGAGCATATAGCGGATCTCATCGGGGGTGAAATCCTTCAGCGTGAGAAAAGAACGGCCTTTCAGATTAACGGGCATGGGATAGTCCTCCTTCAAGATAATTCGCCCCCAATGGGGGAAATTGACTCATGTTCTGTACATAGCATACCAATTTTTGAAAAACGCGCTGGACATTTTCAGTCATTTTTCTTGTATTTAACGGCAAATTTGTGCACCGGAGCCTTTACTGCACCGCTTCCCCGCGGCCCTTCCGGCACTTGCCAAACGGATCGTTTCTGCGGTATACTATACACCGAAACAACGCATAAGGCAACCCCGCACCGTCCGGCGCGGGCCGAATGAGGTGACCGATATGAAAGATCCTGCCGCGATGCAGTCCTTTGAGCGCTCCCGTCTCGACCGAAGCAAGCTGTGCTCGTTCGACAACGAGACCATCGAGGCGCCGACCGCGCCTCTGATCCATCAGGAGGCCCGCTTCCTCTACATCTGCGAGGGGCATGGCGTCATCCGCATCCAGGGGCATGACGTGGAGCTGCGGCCGAATACGCTTCTCTCTATCCTGCCGTGGCAGATCACGGCGGTGACGGAGGTCGCCGAGCCGCTGCAGTATCACCTCGTGATCTACAACCTCCACACACTCAACCGCTACATTCGCGCCTTCTCCGACGAGCGCGGCGACGCGGTGGACTGGCTCGCGCACATCGAGCAGCAGCCCGCGCTCTACTGCAACGAGGGGCAGGCGCACCGGATGCAGCAGTTTTTTCTCTCGCTGCGCGAGGAGGTGGGGCTGGAATCCATTCTCGGCGCGGCCCCCCCGAAGATCCTCGGCTCGCTCGCCGTCGTCAACCGTCTCGTCGAGCTGGTGATCCTCATGGAGCGCTTCCGCGCCGAGCAGCCCGAGCCCGCCGCGGCCGACAGCGCCTCCGCCGCGCCGGACATGAGCGAGATCCTGCGCTATCTCTACTGCCACACCGGCGAAAAGCTGACGCTCAAGGGGCTCTCGCGCATCTTCTACGTTTCCGAGAGCAGCCTGAGCAGCTATATCAGCGGCATGACGGGGCTCTCGTTCTTCGACCTTCTGAACGAAATGCGCATCGGCAAGACCGCCAACTACCTGCTCTATACCGATCTCACGCTTGAGGAGATCGCCGCGGCGCTCGGCTATGTGGACGCCTCGCACATCTCCAAGGTCTTTTCCGCGCGCGTGGGAATGCGCATCAACGACTACCGAAAGACCTATCAGCGTGTGGAGAGCATCTGCCGCATCGAGACCGATCGGCGCGTCTACGCGCTGGTGGAGTATATCTGCCGCAGCTACAACGAGCCGCTCTCCGCGCGCACGGTCGCCGAAAAATTCGGCTACACCGCCGCCGAAATGAACCGCGCGCTGATGCTGCAGGTGGAGAAGAATTTCGAGGAATTTCTCAACTACGTCCGCATTAACCGCGCCGCCGAGCTGCTGCTCACCACCGACCAGACCGTGACCTACATCGCCATGGAGGTCGGCTACGCCAACGTCAAGACCTTCAACCGCAACTTCCTGCGCTTCAAGGTGATGACGCCCGGCGATTTCCGCAAAAAGGTCGCGCTTCAGGAAAGTCGCCTATAGTCTCTTTTTCCCTTGCCGCTTCGGCTGTTTTTCCGCAGCCGAAGCGTTTTTTTCGCTGCTTTTCGAGCTTCGATTTGGTCATTTCCGTTATTTTGCACAAAAATTATACACTTTGCAAGTATTTCCTGATATGACTTGACAAGAACTCGACGGGATGTTATTTTGGACATAGGCCCTCTGCAATTCATTTGCCGCTCTCTTGCGTCATACACATCAAGTATGGACGGCATCGATGCAGGGGCCGGCTCCGCACGGCGGACATCCATCCCTGCAAGCCCTGACCGTTCCGGGGAAGGAAAACGGTCACAACAAATTGAAGGAGGATACGAACCATGCGCAAATCCATGAAGAAGCTCATTGCTCTCACCCTCGCCTGCCTGATGCTCGCGACACTGTTCGCCGGCTGCGGCAAGAAGGACGACGGAGGCAGCTCCGGCGGCGACACCATCAAGCTCGGCTGGATGGGCTCACTCACCGGCGATCAGGCCGCCTACGGCACCTGCGAAAGCCAGACCCTCAAGATGATGGTCGAGGACCTCAACGCCAACGGCGGACTGCTCGGCAAGCAGGTCGAGCTGATCTGCTACGACACCAAGGGCGACGCGCAGGAGGCGGTCAACGTCGCCAAGCGTCTGTGCGCGCAGGATCAGGTCTGCGCGATCATCGGCCCGAACGCCTCGGGTCAGTGCATCGCCATCCAGTCCGTCCTTGACCAGTACAAGATCTCCGATATGTCCACCGTGGCGACCAACGAGAAGGTCACCGTGCAGGACGGTCAGCTCAAGGAGTACAACTTCCGCGTCTGCTTCCTCGATCCCCAGCAGGGCAAGATCGCCGGTACGTTCGTGTACGATAACCTCGGCTTCGACAAGGCCGCCATCCTCTACGACGTCAACGACGACTACGCGCTGGGTCTGAAGGACAACTTCGTCAAGGTCTTTGAGTCCAAGGGCGGCACCATCGTCGCCGAGGAGGGCTACACCGCCGGCGACACCGACTTCACCGCGCAGCTGACCAAGATCAAGGAAGCCCAGCCCCAGATCATCTTCACCCCCATTTTCTATCAGGATTTCATCATGATCCACAAGCAGGCCCGCACCCTCGGCATTGAGGTGCCGATGCTCGGCGGCGACGGCTGCGCGTCCGAGGTCCTCTTCGACGCCGCCGACGCGGTGGATGGCTCCTACGTCATCAACCACGTTTCCCTCGTCGATCCCGCGGGCGACGCCTTCCGCAAGGAGTACGCCGAGAAGTACAACGGCGCGAAGATGGAGCTCAACGGCTACATGGCGCACGACGCGTTCCTGCTCTGGTGCGCGGCGGTCGAGAAGGCCGGCAGCGATGACCCGCAGGCCATCGCCGACGCGTACTCTCAGGTCGAGGTCGAGGGCATGGCCGGCAAGATCAAGATCTCTGCCGAGGACCACAACCCCGTCGGCAAGTCCGGCTGCGTGGAGCGTATCGACGGCAAGAACAAGACCTACGTCTTCGAGACCTACATCGCCGCGGACTAAGTCCGTCCCCAAAACAGAAAAAGCAAGCACCCTTTCGACACTCGGGCGCCCCGTGCGGGGCGCCCGAGGTTAACAGGACAAAAGGAGGCTATACATGGGTATAGAATATTTTCTCCAGCAGCTGGTCAACGGCATCTGTCTCGGCGGTATGTATGCGCTGATGTCGGTCGGCTATTCGCTGGTCTACAGCATTATGAACTTTTCCAACTTTGCCCACGGAGGCGTCATCATGGTCGGCGCTTATGTGGGCTATTTTGCACTCACGGCGCTGAATGTGCCGTTTCTTCCGGCGTTTCTGCTCTGCGGCGTGGGCAGCGGTCTGCTCGCCGTCATCATCGAGCGGCTGGTCTACTCGCCGCTGCGTAAGCGCCACGCTCCGTCCCTGTACTTCATCATCTCGGCGATGGGCGCTTCCATCTTCCTGGAAAATTTCGTCATCGCCACCATCGACGGCACCCCCAGAAACTACCCTCCGATCTTCGATAACCGCATCAACATCGGCGGGATCTCCCTTGGCGTCGACAGTCTGCTGATGATCGTGGTCTCGGCCGTCGCGCTGCTGATTTTGATGTTCATCATACAGAAAACCAAGGTCGGCCTTGCCATCCGCGCCTGCTCCTACAGCGAGAAGGCCTCGACCCTCATGGGCATCAACGGCGATCTCGTGATCTTCATCATCTTCCTCATGGGCGGCGTGCTCGCTGGCTTCGCCGGTATGCTTTACGGCATGCGCTTCATCGTCAAGCCCACCATCGGTCAGGTCACGAACAAGTCCTTTGTCGCGGCGGTGTTCGGCGGTCTCGGCAGTCTCCCCGGCGCGATCGTCGGCTCGGTGCTGCTCGGCATCATGGAGATCTTTGTCGCATCCTTCAACTCCAATCTGCGCGACCTGTTCGTGTACGGACTTCTGATCCTCGTCCTCGTCATCAAGCCGTCCGGCCTGATGGGCAAGGTCGTGGAAGACAAGGCGTAAGGAGGGAGGAACGATATGTTTAGCTGGTATTACATCGAAGGCATCCTCATTCAGTCCTGCTACACCCTGCTCATCGTGCTCGGCCTTTCCATCCTCACGGGCTACACCGGTATGTTCTCGTTCGGTCACGCGGGCTTTGTGTGCATCGGCGCGTATGTTTCCATTCTCTGCACGATGGCGTTCGGCCTGCCCTACTGGCTCTCGCTCATCATCGCCGGCCTCGCCGCCATGCTGCTCGGCGCAGGTCTCGGCAAGATCACGCTGAACCTCAAGGGTGACTACTTCTGCATCGCTACGCTCGGCGTGGGCGAGGCGATACGATTGATCTTCAACAATTTACAGCTCAATATCAACGTCGGCGGCAAGGACTTCCTGCTCGACGGCGCGAAGGGCGTGGCGAGCATCCCGCTGCATACAACGTTCAAAAGCGCGCTTGTCATCGTCATTATCTTCCTCACCGCCACGGCGCTGCTGATGAACTCCAAGCACGGACGCAGTATGCTCGCCGTGCGCGAGGACGAGCTGGCGGCCCAGATGAGCGGCATCAACACCTTCCGCTCCAAGATGCTCGCCATGTGTATGTCCGCGCTCTACGCCGGCATCGCGGGCGGCATGATGGCGCACTACTTCGGCTATCTCCAGCCCAAGATGTTCCTGATGACCAAGTCCACGGAGTATACCATCATGGTCATCTTCGGCGGCATGGGCTCCATTACCGGCTCGGTGCTCGGCACGGTGCTGCTCTGCGCGCTGCCGGAGCTGCTGCGTGCCGTCGGCGACTGGCGTCTCGTGATGTACGGCCTCGCCGTCATCGTCATCATGATCGTGCGCCCGAAAGGCCTCATGGGCGGCAAGGAGCTGCCGGTCGGCAGGATCTGCCGTGCCATCGGCCGCGTTTTTACCAAGAAGAAAAAGGACCTGCCCCCGCCTGACGGCGGCAGCGTCGGAGAGGAGGCGTCGGTATGAGCGACATCACCTTCAAGCACCATGATCCCAACGTCATGCTCGAGCTCTGGCACGTCACCAAGCGCTTCGGCGGTCTGACCGCCGTGGGCGACGTTTCCTTCAAGATCAAAAAGGGCGAGATCTACGCGCTCATCGGCCCCAACGGCGCGGGCAAGACCACTATTTTCAACCTCATCACGGGCGTCTACGCGCTCACCGAGGGCCGCGTCATTTTCGACGGCACGGTCATCGGACAGGGCGACGCCATCATCAAGGACGATATGCGCGAAACGGACGTCAAGCCCTTCCGCAAGCAGCCCTACGACATCATGTCCCGCGGCATGGCGCGCACGTTCCAGAACATCCGCCTTTTCAAGAGCGAGACGGTCTACAACAACGTTCTCACCGCGTGCCACGCGGAGGCGGACTACAACATCTTCCAGTCGCTCTGGCGCCTCAAGGTCGGCCCCAAATGGCTGACAAAGTATTATTACCAGGAAAAGGCCCTGCGCGAAAAGACCGAGGAGCTTTTGAAGATCATGGGCATCTGGGAGCAGCGCGACATGATCGCCGTCAACCTGCCCTACGGTCAGCAGCGCAAGCTGGAGATCGCCCGCGCGCTCGCGACCGATCCCAAGCTGCTGCTGCTCGACGAGCCTGCCGCCGGCATGAATCCGGAGGAAACGCTCGCCCTGATGGACCTTATCCGCGAGATCCGCGACCGCTTCGACCTGACCGTGCTCATCATCGAGCACCACATGGACCTCGTGATGAACGTCTCCGACCGCATCTTTGTGCTCAACTTCGGCAAGCCGCTTGCCGAGGGCACGCCTGCGGAGATCCAGAGCAACCCCGAGGTCATCGAGGCCTATCTCGGAAAGGAGGACGACGGCGATGGCGATGCTTGAAATCCGTGATCTGAACGTTTACTACGGCGGCATTCACGCCCTCAAGGGCATTTCTCTCGAGGTCGAGGAGGGGCAGATCGTCTCAATGATCGGCTCCAACGGCGCGGGCAAATCGTCCATGATGAACGCCATCTCCGGCCTTGTGAAGTACAAGTCCGGCGAGATCCTCTACAAGGGTCAGCCGCTGCCGACCGCCGCGAACAAGGTCGTCCGTCTCGGCGTGTGTCAGGTGCCGGAGGGCCGCCTGATCTTCGCGAACCTCACCGTGTACGAGAACCTGAAGGTCGGCGCGTATCTGCGCAGCGACAAGGACGGTATCGAGCGCGACCTCAAGCGCGTATATGAGATCTTCCCTCGTCTGGAGGAGCGCAGGAACCAGATCGCCGGTACGCTCTCCGGCGGCGAGCAGCAGATGCTGGCGATGGGCCGCGGCATCATGTCCGCGCCCGACCTCATTATGCTCGACGAGCCGTCCCTCGGTCTCGCGCCGCTGCTGGTCAACACCATTTTCGATACCATCCGCGAGATCAAGGCCATGGGCAAAACCATTCTGCTTGTGGAGCAGAACGCGCTCAAGGCGCTTTCCGTCGCGGACAACGCCTACGTTCTCGAGCAGGGCCGCATCACGAAGTCCGGCCCGGGCAAAGAGCTGCTCAAGGACCCCGCCATCGCGGAGGCCTATCTCGGCAAAGCGGCTCGCTGAGCCGAACCATAAATTTTGGAGGTAATTCCCAATGGCTAAAACGGCACAGGATGTCATGCAGCTCATTCGTGAGCAGGGCATCAAGATGGTCGATTTCAAGATGGTCGATATCAACGGCCAGTACCGCCATGTGACCATTCCCGCCCAGAATTTTACCGAAGCGACCATGACCGACGGCATCGGCTTCGACGCCTCGAACTACGGCTACGCCGTGGTCGAAAAGAGCGACATGGTTTTTATCCCCGACCCCGCTACCGCGCAGATCGACCCGTTCTGTGAGGTCTCGACCCTGTCGATGACCGGCAACGCCATGATCATCGACTATCCCCACAACCGCCCGCTCGACCAATACCCGCGCAACATCGTGCTGGCGGCGGAGCAGTATATGCGTGATTCCGGCATCGCCGACACGATGCTCATTCTGCCGGAATTTGAGTTCTATCTCTTCGACGACGTGGCATGGAAGGTCGCGCCGAACGAGATCGGCATGAGCCTCGACGCCGAGCAGGCGCATTGGAACGGCGACATCAACGGCCGCGGCGTCATTGTCCCGCGGCAGGGCCACTACCATATCGCCAAGCCGCTCGACCGCACCTACGAGTGCCGCAGCGAGATGTGCCTGCGCATGGAGGAGGCCGGCATCCCCATCAAGTATCACCACCCCGAGGTCGGCGGCGCGGGCCAGTTCGAGATCGAGCCGAAGCTCGGCGAGATGAGCAAAATGGCCGACGCGACCATGCTCATCAAGTACATCATCCACAACACCGCCCTCAAGTACGGCAAGAGCGCCACGTTCATGCCCAAGCCCGTCTACGGCGAGGCCGGCAGCGGAATGCACGTCCATATGCTGCTCTTAAAGGACGGCGAGCCGGTGTTCTCCGACGACAATGGCTACTCCCATCTCAGCCGGGAGGCCCATTGGTTCATGGGCGGACTTCTCAAGCACATCCATTCCCTCTGCGCCATTACGAATCCCAGCACCAACTCCTTCAAGCGTCTGGTGCCGGGCTTTGAGGCGCCCGTCACCGTCGGCTACGCCACGAGCAACCGCAGCGCGGTCATCCGCATCCCCGCCTACGCCAAGACGCCGAATATGCGCCGCTTTGAGCTGCGCAATCCGGACGCCACCTGCAATCCGTACTTCTGCTACGCGGCGCTGCTGATGGCCGGTCTTGACGGCATTGAAAACAAGATCGACCCGCACGAAAACGGCTGGGGCCCCTACGACGTCAACCTCTACACCCTCTCCGACGAGGAGAAGGCCAAGCTGCAGGGTCTGCCCACCTCGCTCGACGCAGCGCTCGACGCGCTCGAGGCCGACCACGACTATCTCACGAAGGGCGGCGTGTTCCCCGAAGCGCTGCTCCGCAGCTTCATTGCCGCCAAGCGCAGGGAATGCGCGGCCATGGCCGCTATCCCGCATCCCGCGGAATTCGAGCGCTACTACAATCTGTAAAAACCGCGCGCATCCATCGGGGGACCGCCTTCCGGCGGCTCCCCCCTTTGCGCGCCCGAAGCCACGCTCCGCGCCGCGCGGAGCGCAAAGGAGAACGATCATGGAACAAGTCCTGCTGGATCAGATCATCGCCCTACGCGCGCAGCTCCACGCCTGCGCGGAGGTCTCCGGCCGCGAGGCCGTGACGAAACGCACCCTGCTGACCTTCCTGCGCGAGCATACCTCGCTGGAGCTCCACGAGCTCGCGGGCGGCTTCTACGCCGCGCACCGCGAGCCGGAGGGCATAAGGCCGTCGGTCGCGCTGCGCGCAGATTATGACGCTCTGGCAACGCCCGAGGGCGGCGCGGCGCACCTGTGCGGTCACGACGGCCATGCCGCGGCGCTGTGCGGCGTCGCGTTGATGCTCGAGGGGCAGTCCATCGGGCGCAGCGTGTTCCTGCTTTTTCAGGGCGCAGAGGAGACCGGTGCGGGCGCGGCGCAGTGCTGTGAGCTTTTTGACCGCGAAAGGGTCGACGAGATCTACGGCGCGCACAACCTGCCGGGCTTTCCGTTCGGCGCGGTGCTCACCCGCGCGGGCACATTTTCCTGCGCCAGCCGCGGCGTGACCGTTCATTTTGTCGGTAAGCCCGCCCACGCCGCCTATCCCGAGACCGGCGTCTCCCCCGCTCCCGCAGTCGGGCAGCTTCTGGTCGATCTGCCTGCGCTCGCTGCGCCCGAGCAGTACCGCGGCATCACGCTCTGTACCGTCATCGGCGCGCAGATGGGCGAAAAGGCCTTCGGCGCGGCGGCGGAGTCCGCCGAGCTGTGGCTGACGCTTCGCGGCGAGCACGACGACGATCTCGCGCGGCTCCGCCGCAGCGTGCTCACCCGCGCGCAGGAGCTGTCCCACAAGAACCATCTGGAGTTTTCCTTTGAAGAGCAGGATATTTTTCCCGCCACGGAAAACGACGCGCTCTGCGCCAGCCGCGTCATGCGCGTGTGCCACGGCACACTCCTGCACGACCCGATGCGCTGGAGCGAGGATTTCGGCCACTATCTGCACCGCTGCCGCGGCGCGTTCTTCGGCGTGGGCACGGGTGAGGACCACCCGCAGATCCACACCGAGCACTACGAATACCCCGACGCGCTTCTGGAGCCGACCGTCGAGGCGTTCCGGGCGCTGCTCACCAGTGAATGAAAAGAGGACCTGCGCCGTGCGGCGCAGGTCCTTTCTTTTCGTTAAGCCTTTTTGCGGATGAGGATGAACGGGGTGCATTGCCCCTCCTGTCCCGCGGGATTGTCGCGCACGATCTCGCAGAGCTGCTCGTCCGTCAGCGTGACGTCGCGGCACTTGCCGAGGATCACGCAGTCGATGTCGCTCGCGTCGATGATCATGGCCTTCACGCCGGTCTTTTGGTTGATCTCATCGCAGACGCCGGAGGGGTTCTCGGGATTGAGAATACCGTAGTCCACATACTCCTTGAATGAAATATCGTAGTCGATCAGGCCGTCGATGCCGTCCACCTCGTGACCGCAGACCTTGTAGAACACGCCTTTCTTGCCGAAGAGCTTCGTCACCGCTGAACAGAAGGCCGCCAGCAGCACGCGCGGCAGGCCGCAGATCATGATGATGAGCTGCATCTTGTGCGGCGTGCCCGCGCCGGGACCCGCGGGCGTGACGTGCACGAAGCGGCATAGCAGCTTTGCCCAGAAGCCGGGGTGGATGTCCTTGCGGTAGACGATGCGCTTCTGGCACAGGGCGATGACCTTCTCGCTGATGCTCAGCAGGTCGCCCTCCTCATAGAGCGGCTTGACGTAGCGCTCGATCAGGTCGATATAGTTCTCGCCGATCTGGACGAAATGCGTCTGGATGGCGTGGCGCTGATAGACGCCGGTCGAGGTCTCGATCTCGACCTTTTTGGACTCATTTGCAACAAATTCCATGAAAAATGCCTCTTTCGTGCAGGATGATCAAGTGTGCATTTATTGTACCACAAAATCCGCAAAAAGCTACTGTTATTTGCAAAAAGATAAAAATTCGGAAAAGCGCGGCGTTTGGTCTCTACCTATAAAGACCATGACTTCAAGCATTAAACTTAGAGGCAGTTACCAGAAAAACGACCTGAACTGACACAATTCAATAGGCGAAAAAGGCACGATTTGATGTGATTTTCAAATCGTGCCTTTTTTCATGCCCGCAGGAGGTGAAAAATTTGACAGAGATGCTGCTGGCCGATTACTTTTACGGCGATGAATCCGAACAATTCAGCTACTTCCGAATCCCTCGCCTGCTTATCACAAGTCCGCGCTTCAAGGGACTATCCACAGATGCGAAGCTGCTCTATGGTATGCTGCTTGACCGTATGAGCCTGTCTGCAAAGAACGGCTGGTACGACGAGCAGAGCCGCGTCTATATCTACTACACCGCGGACGAAATTCGGGCAGACATGGGCTGCGGTAACGATAAGGCGCTCAAGCTGCTCGCCGAGCTGGACACGAAGAAGGGCGTCGGCCTGATCGAACGGATCAAACAGGGACAGGGTAAGCCGACGAAAATATATGTCAAGCGCTTTACGACGCGGGAGCTTCCAGCAGACGCGGCAGAGCCATCCCCACCATGCCCCGATACCGGCAGAGGTGCAGACCTCGATATTTCCGACTTCCAGACATCGGAAAAATCGATGTCAAGACCTCGGCAATCCCGATGTGCAGACCTCGGAAAAACCGATGCAAGTTATCCTAATAGAAATAAACCTGAGTTTAGTTATCCTGATCCATCCATCCAATCACGCGAAATGGAGATGGAGCGATACGAGTGCAGAAAAGAAGTCATGGAGCAGATCAACTATGTTGACCTACAGAAAAGCTATCCGTATGACGATGTGGACTGTCTGTTGGAGCTGATCGTTGATACGCTTTGCAGCACAGCGGCGACCATGCGTATCGGCGGAGACATTCTTCCGGCGAGCGCCGTCAAGGAGCGATACCGACAGCTGGACGCCGAGCACATCAGGTACATCATCGACGGCCTGCGCCAGACGACCACACAGATCCGAAACATAAGGGCTTATCTGCTCACGACGCTTTACAATGCGCCGCTGACGATGGGCCCTTATTATTCTGCCGCCGTGCGGCATGACACCGGTTAGAAATGTGTCCCACGGTGGGACGCATTTTTAGCATAAATCAAAAAACATGGAGGTATTGAAATGGCAACTGAAACCAGCAAAACCACATCCCCCGGCAACGCACCACCTGAACCCCAGCAGATCCCTCTCGCGCAGATACGCGATCTCCCTGGCATCATGAAAATCCGCACCTACACACCAAAGGACTTAGGCGGTCTTGTCAGCAGTATCCAGTCCGTCGGCGTCCGTGAGCCGATCATCGTCCGCCGCAGCGAGGACGGAACGTATCAGCTTTTGGCAGGTCAGCGCCGCCGCAGGGCAAGCGAGCTTGCCAAGAAAACCACGATCCCCGCTCTTGTGTACGAAATGACTCTGGAAGAGGCGCGGACTTATCACAAGGCGCAGACGTTCGACCCCAAGGCAGTCATCCCCGGCAAGCCGGTGACGCTCTCTGCGGGCGAGCCGAGCAAAGCGGAGGAGAAAACGCCCGTTGTTCCTGCCGCTGATAAGGACAAGCAGAACGAGAAACCCACGCCTACAGCTCCTATCAAGTCCGAACCGACCAAGGCGGAAGAAAAACCGCCTGTCGTACCCGCCGTGGCTGACAAGGGCAAGGAAACCGAAAAGTCCGCGCCTGTGGCTCCTGCCAAGAGTGAGGCGGCCAAGGTTGAAGAGAAATCGGCCGCCGTTCCCGCCGAAGCTGACAAGAGCAAAGAAACCGAGAAGCCCGCGCCTACGATCCCTACCAGGGGAGAGACAACGAAGATGGAGGAAAAACCGTCTGCTGCTCCTGCCGTAGCTGACAAGGATAAAGAAGCTGAAAAGCCTGCGCCTGCGGCTCCTGCCAAGAGTGAGCCGACCAAGGCGGAGGAAAAGCCGCCCGCTGCGCCTGCCGCAGCGGACAAGGGCAAGGAAGCCGAGAAGTCCGCTCCCGCAGCTTCGACCAAAGCGGTACCGGCTAAGCCTGCGGCGATGCCTGCCGGCCCTGCCGCGGTCGGTCCGACCGGAACAGCCATCACACAGGTATTTGAAGCACGCTTGAATCCGCCGGACGAAAAGGCGCTCAAGGATCTGCCGATCCCCAAGGAGGGTGAAAGCTACTTCATCACGCTGCATCCTGCCTATCTGGAACGCTCGAAGTACAACAATTTCTCCGTCGATAAGGACAGCGACAACTTCAAGGAACTGTATAAGGCGGTCGAACTGGCCGGTATCAAGGACCCTGTGTTGGCGCGCCCCAAGGAGGGCGGCGGACTTGAAATTCTTTCAGGCCAGCGCCGTCACCTGATCGGCACAGAGCTGAACTATCCCATTCCCACCATCATCCAGCGCATTGATGACGCCGACGCAAAAATCCTCGTCGCGGACAGCAATCTACACCGCGATAAGATCAGCACCTATGATCTTTCCCGCGCTCTGAAAATGAAGATGGAGGGCATGAAGCAGAAAGCCGGCCGCAGAAAGAAAGGCGAGCTGGGCGAAAGGCTGAATACGGATGAAGCCATCGCAAAGGAAATGGGTATCACCGTCAGCAAATTCAACCGTATGCTGCGTATGTCCGAAGCGACCAAGGACGTGTGCAGCAAGGTGGATGATGGCACCCTCGCACTGTCCATCGCATCCGCGCTCTCATTTCTGAAGCCCAAAAATCAGGATATGGCGATCCGCCTTTCCGACCTTGGCTATAGGCTCTCAACGGAGCGTGTAGAATACCTCAAGCGCGTGGAGAAAGCGGGCAAGCTGACAGAGGACGCCATGCGCAAGGTCCTTGACGGAGAAAACGTTCTCGATCCGCCCAAGGTCGTTCCCCTGCCGGTCAAGCAGGAGGCAAATTCTCCTGCCGCAGCACAACCCACCTCGCAGGCTGCAACTGCAACGCCATCCCCTTCGTCCGTGATCCCATCGTCTCCTGATGTGGCCGTCCCGCCCGCTCATGTGGTGCCGACCACGGCGGTCCCCGTTTCCGTTGTGAATCGAGATACCTCGTCCGGCACTGTGCCAGGACAGGAGGACGATCCGTTCAAGGGAAAGCAGGAACGCGCTGAAAATACCAAAGTCATTCTCAGCGGCGACCGCCTGCGCAAGTATTATCCCGACGTGAACATGACGCCGCGTGAGATCGAGGAGGACATTTACGGCAAGCTGGAACGCTGCCGTCAGATGGACGAAAAGCAGAAAGCAAAGGATTCCATTTTCAAGAAAGGCCCTACGCAGCAGCGGTAGGCCTTTTTTCATGCCCAAAGGAGGAAACCAAAATGAAGGTATTAGTTGTGGAGCCGGGGTACGCCCCGTATGAAAAGGACATTGAGGGCCTGCACGGGATGCAGGAGGTCGTAGGCGGCGCGATCACCGCCATCTATTCCTTTGACGAACCGGTCGCCGTGGTAAGCAATGATGACAGCATTGGCTTAGGAATGCCCTTTAACCGCAGTATGGAGGGCGGCTACGGCGGCGTGTTCGGTCCGTTCTTTGTCTGTGCATTGGAAGAGGACCACTTTGGCAGTCTGACACCGGAGCAGATAGAGACATACAAGAAAAAATTTCACATGGCCGAATTGCTGATCGGTGCAAAGGGCAATACACCGATCACACTCAAGGTCGAGCCGAGACAAAAGGCGCAGGCATCTGGCCGAGACAAAAGGCCAAAGGAGCGGGAGCGGTGAGGCGCGGCAAAGGCCACCGCCGAGCGGCATATAAAATCTTACAGCTACCAAGGAGAACGATATGAACGATTACGAAAAGCGCAAGCAGGACCGTATCGACCGCTACCGTGAGCGGGCAGCGCGGTCACGCAGCGAGAGTAACGCACTGAGCCGACAGGCAAGCGATATGGCATCTGCTATCCCATTCGGGCAGCCGGTCCACGGCGCGGCAGACCGTCGATACCGTGACCGCATCGGGCAGAAGATGGAGAAGTCTCTCGCCGCAGATGAAAAGGCACGGTATTACGAGGAAAAGGCAGAGGCCGCGGAGAGAAATCGCACCATTTCCTCGGACGATCCCGAAGCGGTCGCCAAGCTGACCACTAAGCTCGAACACTTGCAAACGGCACAGACGCACATGAAAAGCGTCAATGCCTACTATCGTAAGCACGGCACCTGTCAAGGCTATGAGGGGCTCAGCGACGAGCGGGCCACCGAGCTGGATGACCGTGTGAAAAACGGTTATTCGTGGGAGCGGGCCCCCTTTCCGCCCTACCTGCTCTCAAACAACAATCAGGAGATCCACAGGCTCAAGGAGCGTATTCAGCACCTGACCACTGCGCGCGAGCTCGGCTACACCGGCTGGGAATTTGACGGCGGACGAGTGGAAGCCAATCAGGAGCTCAATCGCCTGCAAGTCTTTTTTGATGACATTCCCTCTGCTGAGATACGACAGATCATGAAGAACTACGGCTTCCGCTGGGCGCGGAGTGAGGGCGCATGGCAGCGCCAGCTTTCGGACAATGCCATCTATTCCGCCTGCCATATTCCTGCCATTCAGCCAAAGGATGGCAGCGACCCGGTTAAAATGCAGCCGAAGCACAGACGGACGCAGGACAAAGAGCGATAAGGAGGAGAACCAATGGAACGCATGAAAGAAATCGAGATTTTCGGTATCCCCGCACTTTTTGCAGAGAAGCGGATCGACCATGACGCCGTGTATCCTGGAATGTACCGCTACGAATTGGAAACGGTAAATGACGGTCCCAAGCGCGTGTCCGACACGGCATCCGGCACCTTCCTCGGCACGGTGCTCACACCTGTCCCAATTCCGATGGACAACGGGCAGCGTGAGCTTGCACCGGACGACCTGATGCTGGATGTGGATGCCGGAAGCTGGACGCCGCAGGAATTTGAAGAAAAGTACCTGTCTCCGAATGGAGAAAATGGCGGGAAATAGGAGGCAAAAGGAAATCGACCTCCTATCCTTTCTCCCCGACCCGATAATTGATCCCGCAGCCGCAGACAGCACCGCCTATGGCGGTGCTGTCCCAGCAAGTATGTCATTTGGTAGCACAAATGACGCTTGCTGGGGTGAACCCCAGACCCCCGATACGAAATGAAATCTCACCGTGAGATGTGAAAGGATTGATGAGCATACAACATGAATTTTCCCCATGGGGACAAATGGATGAGGTCGTATTCATTCTCCCCGGCATAGACCTTATTTCAACACCGAGTCATGGCGGAGCAAGAGTGACCCGCGAAGCGGCTATGCTGCTTTCTCCGGAAGCAAGAAAATGCGGGTTCCGCGAAGGCGGCTATTTATGGTTTGAAGAGGACTGCTGTGAACAAGTTGTGCTGCGTGAGCTGATGGACAAAAAGCTATGGACGCCGCCTCCGGATCGGATCAAAGACGCCGCTGCATTTGAGCGTGCCATTGACCGTGTGCTTCAAGCCTGCCAGCCGGAGTATTGGGCATCGCGTGAGAAACGGCTGGCGCGGAGGCTGGAGAAGCCTACGCGGACAGGCCGTGTCAGGTGAGCACGGGAATTGCGTCCCACCGTGAGACGCAATTCAGAGCGAACTGAAAGGAGATGCTATGCGAACACGAAACCGTCATATCAGCGTGTGGATGAATGAGCAGGAATACCGGCATTTGAGGGCGCAGGCAGAGCTTGCCGGTATGGGGATCGACCCGTTTATCCGCAGCCTTGTTTCCGGCGTCCAACTCCGCCCACGCCCGCCTGACACCTACACAGCCCTGCTGCGCGAGCTGTCCGCCATCGGCAACAATGTCAACCAGATCGCATATTGGGCGAACGCTCAGCAGAGCGTCAGCGAAGCGGATATTCAGGAGGCTGCGGCGCTGGTCCGTCGGGCGTGGCGGCTCGTTAAGGAGACGCTGTAAATGGCTTACGACAAGATCATACCCATCCGGCGACGGCTGGATCATTGCCTTGCCTATGCCGCGAACGAGCACAAGACCGACCTTGCCGCCGCGCTTCATTACATCGGCAATGAGCGGAAAACCGCACCGCTCCATGCAGACAGCTTGCGGACCGGCATCAACTGCACGGTGGAAACTGCTTATGCAGAGATGCAGGCGACCAAGCGCCGCTGGGACAAATGCGGCGGCATCCTCGGCTACCACATCATTCATTCCTACGCCCCCGGCGAGGTCACACCGCAGGAGGCACACGCGGCCGGCGTGGAGTTTGCCCGCCGTCTGCTGGGCGAAAGGTACGAAGCCGTGGTCGCCACACATCTTGACCGCGAGCACCTGCACTGTCATATCGTGTTCAATTCCGTCTCTCTGGTGGATGGCAGCAAATACCGCAGCGACTTCAAAAGCTATTTCGGAACGCTGCGCGGCACATCCAACGCGGTCAGCCGCGAGCGCGGCTTATCCGTCATCGAGCCGGAGCACGAGGGCAGGCATTACGCCGAATGGGACGCAGAGAAGCACAGTCGCCCGACCGTGCGCGGTATGGTCCGTGCCGATGTGGACGCTGCGCTTTTGCGCTCGCGCAGCTTTTCTGACTTCCTCACCCGTCTCCGCGCACAAGGCTATGCGGTCAGGACCGAGGGAAAATACCTTGCTGTCAGGCCAAGCGGCAGCAGCCGCTATGTGCGCCTGAAAAGTTTAGGCGAGGACTACACCGAGGCTGCCATCCGCGCACGGCTCACGGTTCCCCGTGCCGAGCGACAGCTCCCGCAGCCGGACAAGCCGCCGCGCAAGATGAAGCAGTATCGCGTATATGCGCCGATGCCGCCGCGCAAAAAGGTCAAGGGCTTTCATGCGCTCTACCTTTACTATATTTACCTCCTGCGCGGCAAGACGCCGAAGCGCTCCCGCCCCGTGCCGTTCACGATTCGGCAGGAGGCGGCGAAGCTGCGCCTCTACCAGCGGCAATTCCGATTCCTGCGCGAAAACCGGATCGAGACGGTGCAGGAGCTCTCTATGCTCCACGACGCTTTGCAGGCGCAGATCGACGCGCTGACTGAGCGGCGCAAGGTCTTGTACGAATGGAAGCGGCGAGGCATGGATGTGACGCGGGAATTATCTGCCGTGAATGAGCGTCTGCGGCAGGCGCGGCGCAGCCTGAACCTCTGCCGGAGCATCGAAGCGGACATTCCGCGATTGCAGACGCAAACACAGCAGTATCGGGAACAAAGGGCGGAAAAGACACCGGAGAAAAGAAAACACAAACAGCAGGAACGATAACACATTTTGGAAGGAGCATTTTTTATGGATGTTAGTGCAGAGGCCGCCGATCTGGTGGTCAAGGAAGGCTTGCAGGCAACGGAAACGGCGGTCAAGTTGGCGGGGAGCGGCATCAAAAATGTTGCCGCTCTCTTGCTTGCCCTGTCCAAGCAGGATTATAAGGTCATCGGGCAGGCCAGCGCCGCGCGGCTGGCCCGCGACCCAAATCCTCCCGCGGTCGTTCAGATCCGTGCGGAGGACTATCCTCAATTCAAGCGAATGGCAACTAAGGAATACGGCGTACTGTACCTGCCGGTCCGCAAGCGTGGGGATGATAGCGGGCTTATCAACATTATCTCCACGGAAACCTATGCGGCGAACCTCAACCGCATTATGGAAGAGCTGGGCTACCCCGTGCCAGTCAAGGAGGCGGGCGAGCCAAAAAAAGCAGTCTCCCTCGCTCCATCCGAGAAAGCCTCGAACGAGCGAGGGAATATCTCGACAGCATCGCAGGAGAGGACTACCGATGATGCCAGGTCCTCTGTGCTGGAGAAGCTGGAGGCCATGCGGCAGCTCTCCGCCGAAAGAAGCACGGACCGCGTAAAGGTCAAAGAACACATTCGATGAAGCGACAAAGGAGAAGTATACCATGATAAGTATTCGTGATCTTATTGAGAAAACGACCTCACAGAGCGAGCAGCAGCGGGAAGTCCGGCAGGCTGAACGGACAAACCTCTCGCAGATGCGCGACGCCGCATTTGAGGTCGTCACCACAGAGCCGGAGCTGTACCAGAAGTATCTGACCTTGCAGGCAGACAACATTCGGTGCAGCGCCGGTAATGTCGCGCTGACCCTGATCCAGCTTCCCGACGCCAGCAGGATCGGCTCGATCGACTATTGGCACAGTGTCGGACGCTATGTGCAGGACGAGGCGATGCAGAACGGAGCAAAGGTGTTCGTGCCGCCGCGTAACAAAAATGCCCGCGGTTATTTCATGGGCGATTATTACGACGTCAGCCAAACCACCGGCAGACCGCTGGAGGGGCAGGCGGTCATTCCCGAGGGAAGCCCGAAGCTCATCGCTGCACTGGAACCGTTGATGCAGGGCGCGCGAGCTGCGCTCAAGGAGGATAACACGCTGGAGCAAAGCGCCTATTACGATCCCAACACCATGACGATCCTCGTCAACACCGAGCATCCCGCGCATGATGTGTTCGCGGCACTCGCCGTAGAGAGCGTTCACGCGCGGATGCACAATCAGGGACGGAACACGCAGTATAACCGAGAAGCCTACCAGATCGACGCTGAGAGCATCGGCTACATGGTTTGCCGACGCTTCGGCGTGCCGTGTAAGCTGCCCGATGCCAGCGAACTGGCAGCGTCCTTTGATGGATGCGCCCCCGCCACACGCGGTACTTATCTGGAGGAGCTGCGGCAGACCGCAAAGAGCATCGGAGACAGCATCGACCGCACCATCAACCCCAAGCAGCAGGAGCAGCGCCGCGGTCGTCCGGCTTACACGAGATAGGGCGGTGTGTTTCCCTTGCCGGAGAGTACGCCGTCGCCCCGTAAGCATCAAGGCCGGAAAATGCTTGCGCATTTTCCGCGAGCCGACCAGTCTGCGGACTGGTCGGACCTTGACGCTCACGTTTCGCCGCCGTATATGGTGAGCAAGGGGAACACACCACAAAAGCCGTCTTGCGACGGCTTTTTGATTTTATAAGTATTTCTACCATTCACGTCCCACGATGGGACAAATTTTGAAGGAGGATTTTCCCACATGAGAAAACAGAAAAGTGCAGTCACACTCCTTGCGCTCGCGCTCATGCTGGCGTTTGGAGCGGTCCCCGTCATGGCGGCAGAGGATACCGTGCCGCCCACTGTCCCGGCCGTCTATCCCTTTGAGGTACACAGCAGCGAAAGCGGCGGTGTATACCGGCTGGAAAAGATCTATTGTCTTGGCACAAAGGACGATCCCGCCGCTATTCCCACCGCTGACTTTGAACGCGAGGGACGGCACTATGAGCTGCTTGACCTGCTCAAAGCGGACCAGACGGAGACGGACACGCAGGAGCACATCGAGATCATTACGCTGGAGAGCAGCACCAAGGACATGAGCGAGATCATCAAGGTAATTGAGCCGGTCATGGAGGTCACTACGGAGGATGGATATGCCGGCACACTGACCGCGGATTACACCACCATTCAGGTCGAAGCCAGCGGCTACAAGAACAGAAGCCGCACGGTGACGGCAGAGCGCACCTACCCCAACCTCTCCGACGCCGATGTGTCGTTGATTCCGAAAACGGTGGAGGAAAATGGCCGCACCCTTACACTTGCTGATGTGAGCTGGCAGGAGGCTGCGACCGATCCGATGGACGGATATGAAGTGCCTTTGCGCTATACGGCGGTTGCAAGCTATACCGGAACGGCGAGCTATAAGACCGCTACCGGCTACACCGTAACGGTGGAATACAAAGGCGATGTTACCAAGACAAGCTGTGACACTGTGCTCTACACTGCTATTTTTACGTCCCACGGTGAGACGCATTTTGAGAACAAAACACCGTTGCTCGCCGCGCTCGGTGTATTGGTGCTCTCCGGCGCGGGCTATGCTGGATACAAAGGCTATCAGCGCTATATTAACAAGAAGAGAGGTTACGCCGCATGAAAAAATACATTCTATCTCTTGCCGCCGCCTGCTGTATGCTGGCGGCTTTTTCCATGCCTGTGTCCGCATTGGAGTACAGCTTCGATGGGCCGGACGCGGGGCTGTTTGGACGGCCCACCTCGGACGATACCATCTATGTCACCACGGGCGAGCCTGCCAACACGAACCGCGGCAAGGACGCAGCGTATATCCCGCCTGCCTTTGGCTCTCCCACTTCTTATACGCTGAACGCTGGGGAGCGCCTGACGCCGAACCTTGTGAGCGGTTCGACCACGGGAGCGGTCAGCGGCACGGGCGGCGTGACGGTCCTGCCCTCGAATGGAGCGGAAGGCGGGAGCTGGAGCTATCAGCCCATCGGCTATACCGCCGTGACAAGTGACCTCTACTATAGCGGCGGCTACCTTGCCACGCTGAAAATTCCCACGCTCGGTTTGTCCGTCAAGGTGTATCAGGGGACGGACGCGGACGCGCTCCGCAAGGGCGCGGGACATTTTGCCAGCACATCTATTTGGGACGGCAATGTGGCCATCGCCGGTCACAATCGTGGTGTGAACAATCACTTTGGTAAAATCCACACCCTCGACATTGGCGATACCATCAAGCTGACGACCAAGCTCGGCACGAGGGCCTATCAGGTCTATGCCGTCCATAAGGTGAGCGTGGACGATATGAGCGTGCTGAATGACAGCAGCGAGAACATCATCACCCTTGTCACCTGCGTCCGTGACCAGCCCGCCTACCGCTGGTGCGTGCAGGCCCGCGCGAAAATTTGACGAATTTTTCCGTCTCCTTTAGACTGAAAGCATAACAAAATCAAAGGAGGCAGACACCATGAAACACGCAAATTTTCTCACCGGCCTTGTCGTCGGCACCCTCGTCTTTGGCGGCACCACCGCCTATGCCGCGGGCATCTTGGCAGAGCGCAGCACCAACCGCATTTTCGTGGATGGGCGGGAGGTCCAGATCGAAGCCTACGCCATCCACGACAACAACTTCATGCAGCTGCGTGACATCGGAAAGGCCGTCGGCTTCAACGTCTATTGGAACGCCGAGGATGGGAGCGTCCAGATCGAGACAGATAAGCCCTACACCGGCGAAGCCCCGGCAAAAGGCGAAGCTGCCGATTCTGCTCCGCAGCCGGAAGCCACAGCGTCTGCCGACGATGCAGACGCCATGAAGCAGGACATCGTGGATCGGACCAACGCCCTGCGCAAAGAAAATGGCGTTGCCGCGCTGCATGTCAACGACAAACTCATGCAGGCCGCACAGGTCCGCGCCGATGAAATGGCCGCTCATACGGTCTATTCGCACACAAGACCGGACGGTCAAAAGTTCAATACCGTTACGGATTGCCCCTACATGGCCGAAAATATCCATCGTATTGCGGATTGGACGCTATCCGAACAGACGCTTGCTGAGCAAGCGGTAGCAGACTGGAACACCTCGGCGATGCACAATAAAAATATGCTCAATCCGAAGCTGTCCGAAATTGGCATCGGATTGGCGAGGGGCGTCAATGATAACGGAAACTCCTGTTGGTACTGTGTGCAGCTTTTTCTCTATGATGGATATTCCGTCTCACGGGTAGATACCCCCACAAACAAGTAAATCATCAACTACAATCAGAAAAGAGCAGATCGGCAAGGTTTGCTCTGTTTTATTACGCTTCATCGGAAAAGGAGAACTCTATGAAATCTATCAAGAAACGCCTGTTGTCATTTCTTTTGACATTGATAACGATTCTAAGCCTGCTGCCGACCTCTGCCTTTGCCGCATCCGGCACAGGCAAAGGCATCACGATCACAAAGGATCAAGCCTATTGGTCTACCCGCTTACTGGCCAACGGCACGCCGTACAGCTATCGCCCGCCCATGGCGGCCGGTCGGCTGCTGTACTGCCTCGACAGCGGCCTCGGCTACCACAACGCCACACAGTCATTCTTCGATTCCTATACCTACACTTCGGCTACCAATGCGGATGCCGACACCGTGCTCAAGACCGCCATCGCCAACAGCGGCCTTGGCGAGATGGACGCCGCGACGCTTGCCAATGTCAAGTGGCTCATGACCTACATCAACGATAGCAAGGCATCCAATGTAGGCCAGCTCTTTATGGCGGTCCAGACTTATGTGTGGGACCATCAGAGCTATAAGGGAGAACCTGGCGGGGATGGTGATGCAGGTGGCTACGCCAACGCTGATACCTACGAAATGTACTTGGGTCTCATCGACTGGATGCTCGCGCAGAAGGCGCAGGAGGACGCGGCATTTCAGCGCCAGATCGAGGAATATGCCGCACAGGGCATGGTCGCATCCATCGTAGAGAACGACAGTGCGAAATGGGCGGTATTTGCCCTTTCGAGCAACCGTAAGAACCAGTCCTTCTTCAACTATTACGGTCCGCGCAAGCTGGTGGTAAAGGATAAGCCGCAAGGCGGTGATGAGCCGACTCCCCCTGCGGGAGATGCGGACATCACCTTGCGAAAGGTGGCTGCCGGAACGACCCGCGGGCTGGATGGTGCAAAATTCAACATCTACCGTGACGGTCAGATCGTCGGCAGCGATGTGACCAGGAACGGCGGTACTATCGAGGTAAAGGACGTCACAGAGGGCCTGTGGTCTTTCGTGGAAACCGAAGCTCCAGCGGGGTACTGTGCAGACTCCACGCCCCTCAGCGTCTATGTGGACACGACCGATGGCGATAAGCAGTACACCGTGACTGCCGAGAACTATGCGCTGCCCGATATGAAGATCATTAAGCGCGACGCCATGAGCGGCAAGCCTATCGTCGGTA
>CALDMA010000172.1 GCA_937915075.1 uncultured Oscillospiraceae bacterium | reverse complement strand
CAAGTATTTTACCATACTTGTCTAACAAATGGGGTGCTGTTCAGCCGTGCGGCCCAAGCCGTTTTTTATGAAATAGCAATAGCTCAAAAATCAGGCGATCCTCCTGTCGCCGCGGACGAAGTGGAGGACCAGACCGATAACGAGTCCCAGCAGCGCGGGAAGAACCCAAAACAGCCCGAGCTTCGCCAGCGGCAGCGTCTCCCGCAGCACCGCGAGGACGCCGTCCAGCCGGCAGGCGGCGAGCAGCGGCGCGGGCAGCGCGGCGGCGAAGTCGTAGAGCGCGCCGACAAGCGTCAGCGCGGTCGTCCAGACAAAGACGGCACGGTCGTAGGCGAAGAAGCGCCCGAGGAGGGAGAGCACGATCAGCGTGATGGCGAGGGGGTAGAGGAACATCAGCACGGGGACGGAGTAGCCGATGATGGAGCTCAGACCGAAGTTGGCGAAGAGCAGGGAGACCAGGCTGAAAATGACCGCCCAGACGCGGTAGGTGGGACCCTTGGGAAAGAGACCGGTGAAGGTCTCCGCGCAGCTTGTAATGAGGCCCACGGAGGTCTTGAGACAGGCGAGCGTCACGGTCGCGGCGAGGATCAGAAGGCCGGCGGAGCCGAGGTAGTGCTGCGCGATCTGCGCAAGGGCGATGCCGCCGTTTTCCGAGGTCTCGAACAGTCCGCGGCTCTGCACGCCGACAATGGTGACGGCGACGTAGATGGCGGCCATCAGCAGGCAGCTGAAGATGCCCGCGCGGACGGTGCTGCCCGCCACGGCATCCGGCTCGGTCACGCCGAGGCCACGGATGACCTGCACGACCACGATGCCAAAGGCAAGGCTCGCCAGCGCGTCCATGGTGTTGTAGCCCTCAAGGAAGCCGGTGAAGAAAGGCTGAGAGGCGTAAGCGCCCTCCGGCACGATCGCGCCGACGGCGGCGCCGGGGCGGAGCATCGCCACAACGACCAGAATGCCGAGGAACAGCAGAAAGCAGGGGTTGAGCACCTTGCCGACCCAGACGAGGATCTTGCCAGGGCGGAGCGAGAAGAACAGCGCCGCGGCGAAGAAGGCGGCAGAGAACGCCAGCAGGTAGAGCCGCGTGCTGCCGCCCTGCGGCAGCACCTGCTCCAGTCCCACCGTGAAGGAGGTGGTGGCGCAGCGGGGGATGGCGAAGAACGGCCCGATGGTCAGGTAGAGCAGGCAGGTGAAGAACATCGAGTAAGGCTTTCCCACGCGGCTGCCGAGCTCAAAGAGCCCGCCGGAGCGGCTGATGCCGAGCGCCGCTACGCCGAGCAGCGGCAGTCCGACGCCCGTTACGCAGAAGCCTATGACCGCAGGCCATACGTTCGCGCCGGCCATCTGACCCATGTGAACGGGGAAAATGAGGTTTCCGGCGCCGAAGAACATGCCGAAGAGCATACTGGCAACGTAGGTGTACTCGCGGCCGCTGAGCTTCTGTTTCATTTTCGTTTCTCCTTTTCGGTCCTGCCCGCCGGGGCCGGCCCGCGCGGTGCAGAATGTATGAAAATCAGTTTACCACAGCGGCGGAGAATGGGCAATCGGCATAAGCGATAAAAAACGCTGCGGGCAGCCCGCCTTTCTTCAAAGAACGAATAGACCGTCCGCGGATGGGCGGCGGAACGGCGCGGAAAAGATTTTCCAAAAGCTGTTGACAAGTGTAACCAACTATGCTACATTGTGTTTACAACAGTAACCAAAATCCGAAAAAGGAGGACGGCACATGGAACGATTTGATCTGGCGCCCGCCGAATGGAACATCATGGAATGTCTGTGGGAGCGCGCGCCGCAGACGGGCCGCGAGCTGACCGAGCAGCTGGAGGCCAGCATGGGCTGGAGCCGCAGCACGACGCTGACGCTGCTGCGCCGCATGGTCGGCAAGGGCGTGGTGAAGTGCGACACGGAGGGAGCGAAGAACACCTTTTCCCCCGCGGTGCGCCGCGAGGACGCGGCGCTGGCCGAGACGGAGACCTTTTTAGACCGCGTCTATCAGGGAAGCCTGAGCATGATGGTCAGCGCTATGACGCGCAGGCAGGCCATCTCCAAGGAAGAGATCGACGAGCTTTATGAGCTGCTGCGGCAGATGGAGGAGGGAACAAAATGATACAGTGGATCGTGTCATCCAGCGTTTTGATCCTGGTGGTCATCGCGCTGCGCTATGTGCTGCGCGGGAAGATCAGCCTGCGGATGCAGTACGCCCTGTGGCTGCTGGTGCTCGTGCGCCTGCTCGTTCCGGTGAGCTTCGGCGCGAGCGATCTGAGCGTGATGAACGCCGTGCCCGAGCGCGCGCCGACCGTGCAGCAGGGGACCTATCGGCAGGACATCGTCGGCGAGAGGAATGACGACACGCCCGCGAACGCCGGTACCGTCGGCGTTCCGGCGCAGAGCATGAACGAGGCGGCCCCGCCGGACCTCGTGCAGAACATCACGACCGCGACGGTGACTGCGCCGACGGTCGAGAAAACCGACTGGGCGCAGATCGCCACGACCGTCTGGCTCGTCGGCGCGGCGGCGCTGGGACTGGTGTTCCTCGCCGTGAACCTGCGCTTCGGCAGGAAGCTGCGCCGCTCGCGTGAGCGCGTGGAGGAGACGGACGCCTGCCTGCCGGTCTACGAGAGCGGCGAGACGGATACGCCGTGTCTGTTCGGCGTGGCGAAGCCGAGCATTTACGTCACGCCCGACACGCGCACGGAGGCGGAGACGCTGCGCTACGCGCTCGCCCACGAGCAGACGCACTACCGCCACGGTGACAACCTCTGGGCCGTCCTGCGCGGCGTGTGCCTGGCGCTGCATTGGTACAACCCGCTCGTGTGGTGGGCGGCGGAGCTTTCCCGCCGCGACGCGGAGCTGGCGTGCGACGAGGCGACCATCCGCCGCATCGGCGAGAGCGAGCGCGCCGCCTACGGCCGCACGCTCATCCGCATGACCTGTGAAAAGCGCCCCGCGCTGCTCGTCACCGCCACGATGATGACCGACAGCGGCAAGGGCCTCAAGGAGCGTATTTCTCTCCTGGTCAAGAAGCCGAAAACGGCGGCGTATACGGCGGTCGCCGTGCTGCTCATCGCGGGCCTTTCGGTCGCCTGCACCTTCACCGGCAGCAAGGACAACGCGGAGCTGGCCGACCCGTTCGGCAAGCACTATGTTGAGGAAGCAATCGTCGCCTGCGCGCCCGACTATATGAAAACTCCCATCGGGGGCGAGCTGGAAGTCGTTGCGGACAGGGACTCGGACGATGTGCGGACGCTGCTGCTCAAAAGGATGGACAACGAGGAGGAGCAGCTTTACGAAACGGTAGCGGAGGTCACACTCACGAAGGAGGAATTTGATGTCCGTTTCAACAGCAAGACGGACGGACCGACTGAATGGCTCGTCGACGGGCTTTCTGCCGCGAAGCTGCGCCGCGAGAACGCGAAGACATGGCTGTGCACCTCGTCCACAGCAGATGAAAACGGTTGGGCAAATCGGGTATACTTCCTTCAGCAGAAGGACGGCACACTCTATCTCGTGATGGCGGCTGAGCAGCCTGAAAATCAGAATAGGAACTTTGTCTGTTGGGTCTTCCGCCTGACCGAAAAGCCCGTGCCGACCTATGACAGCATGGAGGCCTACGCCCTCTCCGTCATCAACGCGCTCAAGCAGCCGAACGGCTACACCTACACGGTCATCGGCGCGGACGGTATGGCGCTTGAGGTCACCGAGGCGGCGGCCGATGTGCGCGTGACCGAGCTGGAGAAGCGCGGCGACTGCGCGGATCTCGCGCCGGACGGCGTGCTGGAGCTGTGGAGCTTCAACTATCAGGTCAAGCCCGAGGACAAGGCGGGCGCGCTGCCCGACCGCTTCTTCTGGGTCGGCGGTAATTACATCAGCGACGACGGCTACATCTCCGACGGCTTCTGGTACTATCTCACCGTGCTCCGCACAAACGGCGAGCCGGGCGTCTACAAGCTGCTCGACAGCCACATGGCGAACGACGGACTGTGGTACAACGGCTGCACCTACACGAGCGCCTACGAATACCTCTACGATTTCTACGCGGACTACGCGGGCCTTGACGTGCCGCGCTGCCTGATCACCGATTTCCTGAACGCGGACGACCTGATCCGTGAGAACACGGTGACCAGCAGCGACGACTGCACGGCGCGGCGCTACGACGGCGACGGCTGGTATCTCTACATTCCGACTGTGGCGTGGACGAAAACGAACGGTCAGGATAGCTGGTACTCCGCTTACTGCGACGGCAGCACGCTGTGCGTGGATAAGAGCGTGGACAGCGTGGAAACGATGGAGGCGTTCTACCGCGAGGGCGGCTTCACGCTCGAGCAGTACCGGGAGGGCGCGGCGCTCAGCGGACCGTGGCTGCGCTACGACGCGGAGAGCGGCACGCAGTTTGCGAACTACCTTGCGCCGGACCCCGATTACGGCGGCTGCTACATCATCTCGACCTACTGGAAGCCGACCGACGATACCTCGGTGAACGAGTGGGGCTACAGCACGCGGAACCGTATTCTGAACGAAGCGGTCAAGCTGCGCGCGATGGCGCAGAGCTTTGTGGTCAGCGGAAATGCCGGCTCCATGGTCTCAACCTTCCAAAACGACCTCGACCTCGCTACCGAGGGCAAAGCCGCATGGCTGTATCTCGTTGAGAACGGCGAGACCGTCGGCAGCTACAACGTAAGCAGCTCATGGAATGTCCCCCCGCTCAACTCCTATCATTACAGTACATGCGACGCACCGGATAATACTGACAGACAGCTTATTCTCTGGCTTTCGGACAACGACAACTCGTATTTTAGTCTCAACAAAAATACAGACACGCAGCAACCCGGTTTTACCCCGAACAATAAAACCTCGTATTTGGGGTTCTACGAGGGAACGAACATCGTGGCGTATCACCGCAGCATGACCGACCCGGTGTACTACTACGAGGCGCAGGGCGATTTCAGCATCGTCGACGACGATGGGCGCACACTTTATGATGTGATACGCGCATGGTACGACGAGGCGGAGTTCTGTACGCTGCAGAATGAGGTCGATGAGACCGCCATTCCGGACCGCGGACAGTCGTGGGAGGAGGCCGCGCAGGAGTATCTCGACGCCTACGAGGGCGTGCATCTCAAGGTGCGCAGCGGCAGCCTGTACAAGTATACATGGGTGAAGAACCTCGTTGAGCCGGCAGAGGAGACAACGCAGGCCTTCCGCGAGCGCGGCGAGCTGGACGAGAACGGCTACTGCTTTTATTCCACGACCGAATTTGTGCCGGAAAGCGAACGGGCGCTGGGATTTGCGATGGCGGGCAACACCGGAGACTGCGACGATCCCGACGCGCCGCAGGGCGCGTATGAATACAGCCGCTGCTGTTCCGTCACACTAAAAGAGGACGGCTGGTACGGCAGGGTACACGGCACCGGCTGGTAAATCAGCTCAGGATCGAACAGCGGGGAGCCGCGGGCAATTCTGCCCGCGGCTCTTTCTCTGCGCCGAAAAAAGAAAAGTTTTCAATTTACCCCCTATGCAAAACGGAAAAAATACGCTACAATGTAGCTGTTAAAATATGAACCGTTCGCAGGGAGGAACAGACAGGCATGGAGAAACCGAAATACAAGCGCGTCCTGCTCAAGATCAGCGGCGAGGCGCTCGCGGGCGACAAGCACTTTGGCTTGGACTTCGGCGTCATCGGTCAGGTGACGGACGTCATCAAGGAGTGCGTGGAGGCCGGCGTACAGATGGGCATTGTCATCGGCGGCGGCAACTTCTGGCGCGGCGTGAAGAACGGCGAGGGCTACATCGAGCGCACCCGCGCCGACCACATGGGTATGTTGGCTACGGCGATGAACTGCATGGCGGTCGCCGACGTGCTGGAGCAGAAGGGCGTGGACGTGCGCATCCAGACCGCACTGGAGATCAAGGAGGTCGCGGAGCCGTATATCCGCGCCCGCGCCATCCGGCATCTGGAAAAGGGCCGCGTGGTCATCTTCGGCTGCGGCATCGGCTCACCGTTTTTCTCCACGGATACCGCGGCGGTGCTCCGCGCGGCGGAGATCAACGCGGACGTTATCCTGCTGGCGAAGAACATCGACGGCGTGTACAACGCCGACCCCGCGAAGGTCGCGGACGCGGTGAAGTACGACGCCATCTCCTACGAGGACGTGCTGGCCCAGCACCTCGCTGTGATGGACTCCACGGCGACCTCGCTTTCGATGGACAATCACATCCCCGTGCTCGTTTTCGCGCTGAAGGACCCCAAGAACATCCTGCGCGCCGTGATGGGCGAGAAGATCGGTACGATCGTCGGCGAGTGAGCCGGCGTCGCAAGATAAAATGCAAAAATCAAAATTTGAGGAGGCTATCCCCATGTTGAAGGATGAATACAAGGTTTACGAGGAAAAAATGAGAAAGAGCATCGACTCTGTGGCCGCCGACTTCGCCGCCGTGCGCGCGGGCCGCGCCAACGCCGCCGTGCTCGACCGCATCAGCGTGGACTATTACGGTACGCCGACGCCCATCCAGCAGATCGCGTCCATCGGCTCGCCCGACCCGCGTCAGCTGCTCATTCAGCCGTGGGACGCGAGCGCCGTGAAGCTCATTGAAAAGGCCATTCAGGGGTCCGACCTGGGCATCAACCCCCAGAACGACGGCAAGGTCATCCGGCTCGTCTTCCCGCAGCTGACCGAGGAGCGTCGTAAGGAGCTCGTCAAGCAGATCCGCAAGTACGCCGAGGGCGGCAAGGTCGCCATCCGCAACATCCGCCGCGACGCGATGGAGACCTTCAAGAAAAAGCAGAAGGCCAGCGAGCTGACCGAGGACGATCTGAAGATCGCCGAGAAGGACCTGCAGAAGCTCACCGACGATATGTGCAAGGAGCTGGACGCCCTGCTCGAAAAGAAGGAAAAGGAACTGATGGAGGTCTGATGGGACTTTTCACCAAAAGACAGCTGACGGGGCAGGTTGACAAAAGCAGCCTGCCTCGTCATGTTGCCGTCATCATGGACGGTAACGGCCGCTGGGCGCAGAAGCGCGGCCTTCCGCGCTCGGCAGGCCACAAGGCGGGCGCGGAGAGCTTCCGCCGTCTCGGTACCTACTGCAAGAAGCTCGGCATCGACTACCTGACGGTCTACGCCTTTTCGACCGAGAACTGGAAGCGCCCGCAGGACGAGATCGACGGCATCATGCAGCTTCTGCGCCGCTATCTGCACGAGTGCATTGACACGATGGAGCGCGACGGAAACCGCCTGCGCTTCCTCGGCGACCTGAGCGTGCTGGACGACGACCTCAAGGAGCTGATCCGCGAGACGAACGAAATTTCCGCGCGCATCGAGGGCTTTCAGGCGAACGTCTGCCTGAACTACGGCGGACGCGACGAGATCGTTCACGCTGCCCGCGCCTTCGCGCGCGACTGCGCGGCAGGGGAGAAGCAGATCGACGCACTGACGGAGGAGACCTTCTCGCAGTATCTCTATTCCAACGGTCTGCCCGACCCCGAGCTGCTCATCCGTCCGGGCGGGGAGAAGCGCATCAGCAACTATCTCCTCTGGCAGTGCGCGTACAGCGAGTTCTACTTCTGCGATACGCTCTGGCCGGATTTCGACGAGCGGGAGTTCGACAAGGCACTCGTGGCCTATCAGCACCGCGAGCGGCGCTTCGGCGGCGTGAAGCCGTAAGAGAAAAACAGCCCGAAAGGGGAAACACTATGAAACAAAGATGGCTTGTGGCCATAGTTGGCCTGCCCTTGCTGCTGCTGGTTCTGCTGGCCTGTCCACAGTGGGCGACGACGCTGCTGGTCTGCGCCATTTCCGGCGTTGCGGCCTATGAGCTGCTTCATGTGGCGGGGAAAAATATCGGCAAAGCGGTCTATGCCGCGACGATCCTCTGCGCAGTGGCACAGGTCTGGGTGATCTATGATGTGCGCAAATGGTACGAGGTCACCGTTCCGCTGCGCGGCGGCGCACCGTTTGACAAGTGTCTGATCCTGCCGTGGGTGCTGGTGATGTTCCTGTTTTATGAGGCCGTTGCCCGCTATGGGAAAGGGAACAATCTGCCCTTCACCGATGTGGCGACGGGCATCGTTGCGGGCGCTGTGCTGCCGACGATGTACAGCTGCATCCTGCTCCTGCGCTGCGTGCCGGAGTATGGCAGACTCTATGTGCTTGCGCCGTTTTTTATCGCCTTCGCGGGCGACTCGCTCTCGATGGGCTTTGGCATGTGGTTCGGCAAGCGTAAGATGGCGCCCCACGTCAGCCCGCACAAGACCTGGGCGGGCGGCATCGGTGGTCCCATCGGCAGCGCGCTCGGTATGCTGCTGCTCGGCTTCATCGGGCAGAGATGGCTCGGCTATGCGCCGGACTATCTGGAGCTGGTCAAGGTTGGCGCGGGCGCCAACATTTTCGGCCAGCTCGGTGATCTTTCCATGTCGCTCATCAAGCGTGAGGCAGGCATCAAAGACTACAGCCATCTTTTCCTCACACACGGCGGTATGCTCGACCGCTTTGACTCTACGCTCTTCATTGCGCCCATTGTCTATCTTTTTGTGGGGACTGGCGCGATATGACAAGGAGTATTGCTTTACTCGGCTCGACCGGCTCCATCGGCTGCCAAACGCTGGAGGTCGTGCGGGAGCTTGGGCTGAACGTTGCGGCGCTGACCGCCAATGCGAGCGTTGATCTCATCGAACAGCAGGCGCGGGAGTTCTCCCCGCGTCTTGCCGTGCTTTATGACGAAGCGGCGGCCGCCGAGCTGCGTGAGCGCCTGCGGGACACAAAAACGCGGGTCCTCTCCGGCATGGAGGGCCTGCTCGCCGCCGCGACCGCGGAGGACGCCGACACGGTGGTGACCGCCGTGGTCGGCATGATCGGACTAAAGCCCACGCTTGCCGCCATCGAACGCGGCAAGCGCATCGCGCTGGCCAACAAGGAGACGCTGGTGTGCGCGGGCACGCTCGTGATGGACGCGGCGGAGAAGTACGGCGCGGAGATCGTGCCGGTGGACAGCGAGCACAGCGCGATCTTCCAATGCGTACAGGGCTGCCGTGACCGCGGCGAGATCAAGCGCCTGATCCTCACCTGCTCCGGCGGGCCGTTCTACGGACTATCCCACGAACAGCTTGCGGGCAAGACGCGCGCCGACGCGCTCAAACATCCGAACTGGACGATGGGCGCGAAGATCACCGTCGATTCCGCGACGCTGATGAACAAGGGCCTTGAGATCATCGAGGCGATGCGGCTCTACCGTCTGCCGCTGCGTCAGGTGGACGCGATCATCCATCGCCAGAGCATCGTTCACTCGCTCGTCGAGTACCGCGACGGCGCGATGCTCGCACAGCTCGGCACGCCCGACATGAAGCTGCCCATCCGCTACGCGATGACCTATCCCTGTCGCGCGGAAACGCCGGACCGGACGCTCGACCTACTCTCCTGCCCGCCGCTGACCTTTGCCGCGCCCGACGAGGATACCTTCCGCTGCCTGAAGCTCGCGCGTCAGTGCGCCGCGGTCGGCGGCACGGCCTGCGCCGTGCTCAACGGTGCGAACGAGGTCGCAGTCGGCGCGTTTTTGCGGGACGCGGTGGGCTTCAACGACATTCCCGCGCTGGTGGAAGCGGCGCTGGGAACGGTGGAGCAGGTCTCCGCGCCGACGCTGGAGGAGATCCTCGCGGCAGACTGCGCGGCGCGCGCGGCGGTCCGCGCGCACATCCAATAAGCAAGTTCCATAAGGAGTTTTTTCATGTATATCATCGCTGCCATTCTGATCTTCGGCGTGCTCATCGCCGTGCATGAGCTCGGACATTTTCTTGCCGCAAAGGCCTGCGGCGTGCGCGTGAACGAGTTCTCCATCGGCATGGGCCCGGCCATTTTTCATAAGACAAAGGGCGAAACGGAATATTCGCTGCGCCTTCTGCCCATCGGCGGCTTTTGCGCGATGGAGGGTGAGGACGAGGAAAGCGACGACCCGCGCGCGCTGGAGAAGCAGGGCTTTTGGAAGAAGCTGCTGATCTTCGTCGCGGGCGCGGCGATGAATTTTCTCACCGGCTTTGTCATCATGCTCTGCCTGTACGCGGGCGCCCAAGGCTTCTATACGGCGGAGATCGTCGAGCTTGACCCGGCATTTCCCCAGCAGGGCGAGGACGGCATCCTGGTCGGCGACGTGATCTGGGCCATCAACGGCGAGCGCATCTATCTCAAGAGCGACGTTTCCACGGTGCTCGGCGTGGTCAATCTCGATGAAAACGGCACCATCGAAATGACGGTCAAACGCGGCGGCGAAAAGCTCAAGCGCACGCTGACGCTGCAGACCTATACGGACGAAAACGGCAGCACGGTGCGCCGGTACGGCTTCACCTATGGAGGCATCGTTGAGGCGACGCCGCTCGTGCGGCTGCAATACAGCTGGTACAACACGCTCGATTTTGTGCGACTTGTGCGCATGAGCCTGATGATGCTGGTGAGCGGCTCGGCAGGGCTGGACGACCTCAGCGGGCCGGTCGGCATCGTTTCGACCATCAAGGACGTGGGCGAGGAGGCGCAGGAGGAGGCCGAGAAGAACAATCAGAACGGCTTCGCCGCGGCGGCGGAGAGCATTCTCTACTTTGGTGCGCTCATTGCGGTCAACCTTGCCGTGATGAACCTGCTGCCTCTGCCGGCGCTCGACGGCGGAAAGGTGTTTTTTCTTGTGATCAACACGCTGGCGCTGGCGATCTTCAAACGTCAGATCCCACCGAAATACGAGAACTATATCCACATGGCGGGCTTTGCCCTGCTGATGGCGCTGATGCTTTTCATCACGTTCCACGATGTGATGAAGCTGCTGTGAGGAGGGGAGAAGCGTGACGAAGCAGATCATGGTCGGCGGCTTGGCTGTCGGCGGCGGCGCGCCGGTCACCATCCAGTCGATGTGCAACACAAAGACCGAGGACACAGGCGCGACCATCGAACAAATTCTGCGCTTGGAGCAGGCAGGCTGCGAGATCGTGCGCGTGACCGTGCCGACGCCCGAGGCGGCGGAAGCGGTCGAGACCATCAAGAACAGCATCCACATCCCGCTCGTGGCGGACATTCACTTTGACTATCGCCTTGCCATCGCCGCGGCGGAGCACGGCGCGGACAAGATCCGCATCAACCCCGGCAACATCGGCGGGGAGGACCGCGTGAAGGCGGTCGTGGACTGCTGCCGCGCGCACAAGGTGCCCATCCGCATCGGTGTGAACGGCGGCTCGCTGGAAAAGGAACTGCTGGCAAAGTATGGCCGCGTGACGCCGGAGGCGCTCGTGGAGAGTGCGCTGGGCCATGTCGCGCTGCTGGAGAAGTTTGACTTCACGGACATCTGCATCTCCGTCAAAAGCTCCGACGTGCCGCTCAACATGGCGGCTTACCGGCTGCTGCATGAAAGGGTGGACTATCCGCTGCACCTCGGTGTGACCGAGGCGGGTACGCCGTCGATGGGAGTGCTGAAGTCCACCATCGGCATCGGCGGACTGCTCTGCGAGGGCATCGGCGACACGATGCGCGTTTCATTGACCGCCGATCCGGTGGAGGAGGTCTATGCCGCCAAGCGCATTCTGCGCGCCTGCGGGCTGCGAAGAAGCGGCGTGAATCTGATCTCCTGCCCGACCTGCGGGCGCACGGCTTACGATATGATCCCGCTGGCGGAGGAGCTGGAGCGCCGCCTTGAGGACTGCGACAAGCCCATCACCGTCGCGGTCATGGGCTGCGTTGTAAACGGCCCCGGCGAGGCGAGCGCGGCGGACATCGGTGTCGCGGGCGGCAAGGGCGAGGGCCTTATTTTCCGCCATGGCGAGGTATTGTATAAGGTAGCGCAGGAAAAGCTGCTGGACGCCCTGCTCGATGAGATCGAGAAACTGTAAGAGAGAAGCGAAAGAATGGCACAAAGAATACCGTTTTTTGAATTATTTGAGGGCTTTGCGCCGCCCATCGGACTGCGCGTGCTGCTCACCGACGCCCGAGTGACCGACGTCACCGTGGAGCAGGAGAGCCGCACGATGGCGCTTGCGCTGACGGTGCTGCAGGAGATCACGGATTCCGAGCGCACCCTGCTCGAGCAGCTTTTGGCGGACCGCTTCGCGCTCAACGGCGTGCGGATCTCGCTGACGCAGGGCGGCTTTCCCAAGCAGGAGCCGCGGCCCTCGAACACAGGCGGCGCAAAGAAGGAGTCGAGCGCCGGCAAGATCATCATGGGCCGCGAGATCAAGGGGCATCCCATGCCGATGAGCGAGCTGAACCCCAAGGCTGGAAACGTCGTGGTCGAGGGCAAGGTCTTCAAGTGCGAGTTCCGTGAGCTGCGCCAGCCGGGTATGTGGCTGGCGCTCATTGAGATGACCGACTACGAGGGCTCGGTCATCGTGCGCAAGCGGATGCTGGAGAAGGATGTCGCGCCGCTGCGCGACCGCGTTTCGACCGGCATGTGGCTGCGCGTCGCGGGCACGATGGAGCTGACCTACGACGGCCACGATATGCAGCTCAACCCGCGTGACGTGACCGAGATCACGCACGAGCCGCGCATGGACACCGCCGAGGTCAAGCGCGTGGAGCTGCATCTGCATACGCGTATGTCCAACATGGACGCGCTGACCGACACCGGCAGCGTCGTCAAGCTCGCGGCCAAGTGGGGGATGCCCGCCATCGCCATCACCGACCACGGTGTGGCGCAGTCCTTTCCGGATGCCTGGCACGCCGGCGAGGGTAAAATAAAAATACTTTACGGCTGTGAGGGCTATTTCGTCAACAACATCGACGACCGCATCGCCATTCACGGACATCAGGACATCGGCTTTTCCGATGAGATCGTCTGCTTCGACATCGAAACGACCGGTCTCAAGGTCACGCAGGAGGCCATCACGGAGATCGGCGCGGTGCGGCTCAGGAACGGAGAGATCGTTGAGACCTTCCAGACCTTTGTGGACCCCGAGCGCCGGCTGACGCCGGAGATCATCGGTCTGACCGGCATCACGGACGATATGCTGCGTGGCGCGCCGAAGCTCAAGGACGCGCTGACGGCGTTCCTCGCCTTCGCGGGCGACGCGCCGCTCGCGGCGCACAATGCGGAATTTGATATCAGCTTTATCCGCGCGGGCTGCCGGAAGTGCGGTATCCCGTTCGAGCCGACCTATATTGATACGCTCATTCTGGCGCAGAATCTGCTGCCGGGCTTGGGCAAATACAAGCTCGATATCGTGGCGAATCATTTGCAGCTGCCGCAGTTCAACCACCACCGCGCGTCAGACGATGCCGTGCCGGTCGCGCAGATGCTGACGAAATTTTTCCCCATGCTCGAAGAGCGCGGCGTAACGCGGCTGCAGCAGATCAACAACGAAATGCTCAAGCTGCGCCCGCTGGGAAGCAAATCCAACCGCTTCCCGAAGCACATCATTCTGCTGGCCAAGAACAAGGCGGGCCTGAAGAATCTTTACCAGCTCATTTCGCTCTCCAACCTCAAGTATTTCAAGCGTGTGCCGATCATCCCGAAGAGCGAGCTGATCGCGCACCGCGAGGGGCTTATCATCGGCTCGGCCTGCGAGGCGGGCGAGCTGTTCCGCGCGGTCGCGGACCACAAGGACTGGGAGGAGCTCAAGCGCATCGCGTCCTTCTACGATTATCTCGAGATCCAGCCCATCTGCAACAATCGGTTCATGCTGCGCGAGGGTGCGGTCAAGAGCGAGGAGGAGCTGCGCGATTTCAATCGCACCATTGTCCGGCTCGGCGAAGAGCTGGGCAAGCGGGTCGTCGCCACCGGCGACGTACATTTCCAGGAGCCGGAGGACGAGGTCTACCGCCATATCCTGCTGGCCTCCAAGAAATTCCCCGACGCGAACGCACCGCTGCCCATCTACTTCCGCACGACGGACGAGATGCTCCGTGAATTTGAATATCTCGGCAAGGAAAAGGCCTACGAGGTGGTGGTGACCAATACGCGCGCCATCGCGGACCAGATCGAAAACATCGAGCTGCTGCCCAAGGGCAAGCTCTTCCCGCCGCGCCTGGAAAATTCCAGAGAGGACCTGAACCGCCTCGTCTGGGACAAGGTGCATGAGCTTTACGGCGACGAGCCGCCGAAGCTCATCAAGGACCGTCTGGACATTGAGCTGGGCGGCATCCTCGGCAAGTACGACGTGGTGTATATGTCGGCGCAGAAGCTCGTTCAGCGCTCGCTCGAGTGCGGCTATCTGGTCGGCTCGCGAGGGTCGGTCGGCTCGTCGCTCGTCGCCTATATGTCGGGCATCACCGAGGTCAACTCGCTCCCGCCGCACTACCGCTGCCCGAAGTGCAGGCACAGCGAGTTCATCACCGACGGCAGCTACGGCTGCGGCGCGGATATGCCGGACAAAAACTGCCCCGAGTGCGGGACGAAGTACGTCAAGGACGGCTTCGATATTCCGTTTGAGACCTTCCTCGGCTTCGGCGGCGGCAAGGTGCCGGATATTGATTTGAACTTCTCGGGCGAATATCAGGCGCGGGCGCACCGCCATGCCATCGAGATGTTCGGCGAAACGCAGGTGTTCCGCGCGGGCACCATCGGCACGCTGGCGGAAAAGACTGCCTTCGGCTTCGTGAAAAAGTATCTGGAGGAAAACGGCATCCAGTCGGGCGCGGCGGAGATCGACCGCCTGACGGCGGGCTGCGTCGGCGTGCGCCGCACGACGGGCCAGCACCCCGGCGGCCTCGTCGTCGTGCCGGACGATCTGGAGATCGAGGATTTCTGCCCCGTGCAGCACCCTGCTGACGCGGAGGACAGCGACACCATCACCACGCATTTTGAATACCACTGCATGGAGGATAACCTCCTCAAGCTCGATATGCTCGGCCACGATGATCCGACGATGATCCGTATGCTCGAGGACCTCACCGGCGTGAACGCGCGGCAGATCCCGCTTGACGACCCGGATACGATGAGCATTTTCACCTCGTCGAGGGTGCTGGGCTTTGAGAACGACGACCTGCTCGGCCCGACCGGCGCGGTCGCCATTCCCGAGTTCAACACGCGCTTCACGCGCCAGATGCTCATTGACACGCAGCCGAAGGACTTCAACACCCTCGTGCGTCTTTCCGGCTTTTCGCACGGCACGGACGTGTGGCTCGGCAACGCACGCGAGTTGATCGTCAGCGGCACGGCGAGCGTTCTGGAAACGGTCGGCTGCCGTGACGACATCATGCTCTATCTCATCTCCATGGGCCTTGACCCGAAAATGAGCTTCAAGATCATGGAGGCTGTGCGAAAAGGCAAGGTCAAAAAGGGCGGCTTTCAGGACGGCTGGGTCGAGGCGATGCAGGAGCACGACGTGCCGGAATGGTACATCGAATCGCTCGCCAAGATCGGCTATCTGTTCCCGAAGGCGCACGCGGTCGCATATGTTATGATGGCGTTCCGCATCGCGTGGTTCAAGGTGCATGAGCCGCTGGCGTTCTACGCGACCTTCTTCACCGTGCGCGCGAAGGCGTTTGACGCGGAGTATTGCTGCGCGGGACTGGACGCGGTCAAGCGGAAGATCCGCGAGATCGAGAACAACAAGGACGCGTCGGCGGTCGAGCAGGATCTGATGACCACGCTCGAGGTCTGCTACGAGTTCTACCGCCGCGGCTTCCACTTTGACACCATCGACATCTACCGCTCCGACGCGACGAAGTTCACCGTCACCGAAGGCGGTCTCCTGCCGCCGTTCATCTCCGTCCACGGACTCGGCGAGGCAGCGGCGCTCGACACGGTGGAAAAGCGCAGGGGCAAGGAGTTTATCTCGGTCGAGGAGTTCTCCATGTGCTGCAATAAGCTCTCCAAAACGCACATCGAGCAGCTCCGCGCGCTCGGCGCGTTTGCCGGCATGGCGGACACCAGTCAGCTCACGCTGTTCGGATGAAAAAAGCAAGACCTGCCTTTTAAGCAGGTCTTGCTTTTTCGCTTATTTCATTCCTACAGCCCCAGCTCCACGGCGCGGCGCAGGCGCACCTTGCCGTCCAGCGCGGCATCGATGGTCTGGATCAGCGCCTCACGGTCGCGGTTGAGCGTACCGCCGAGGGGAAGATAGTTCGAGGCGTGGTTCGAGCGGAACACGCTGCCCTCGGAGTCGATGTGTTCGAGGAAGAGGCGCGTCTCGCGCATCAGATCGGCGGGCCCCATCATCCGAAATTCGCCCGCCTCGATCCAATCGTGCAGGGGAGTGCCGGAGTAGACGCGCAGCGTCAGAAAAGCGATAAACTCCGGCTTCATGGCGCTCACGGCCTTCGCCGTGTCGATGGCGTGGGCCTGCCAGTCGCCGTTGAGTCCAGCCATGCCGTTGATGGCGGTGACGGAAATGGCGATGCCTGCCGCCTTGCAGCGCAGCGCGTTTTTGACGGTCTCCGCCGCGGTGACGCCCTTGTTGAACTTCAAGAGCAGCTCCTCGTTGCCGCTTTCCAGACCGATGTAGACGAGCGCCAGCCCATGCTCACGCAGCCTGCGAAGCTCCTCGTCCGTTTTGCGCGCGATGGCCTTTGTGGTGGCATAGGCGGCAACGCGCGTACACTCGGGGAAGTATTCGCGGATGAAGTCTAGCACCTGCAGCAGATAGTCCATCGGCAGGATCAGCGCGTCGCCGTCGGCGAGAAAGATGCGCTCGATGCGCCGCTCGTAGCTGCGCGCCTCAGCGAGGTCGCGCAGGACCTCCTCCACCGGACGAATGGAGAACTTCTTATCCTTGTACATATTGCAGAACGCACATTTGTTGTGGCTGCAGCCGAGCGTACACTGCACGATCAGGCTGTACGCCTCGCTCGGCGGACGGTAGACGGCTCCGTAGTAGTGCATGGGCTTCCTCCTTGCTTGTTCAGTCTTCCAGCTTGGCCAGGCACTTCTTCATGAAGCGCTCACAGTCGATGATGGCGCGCTCGTGCGTGCCCTCGCCGATGAGGCCCTTGTTATCGTATGCCTCGACCTTGAAGGTATACATCTTGCCGTTCTCGGAAATGGCGATCAGCTCAGCCTTGGCGGTGATCTCCGCGCCGATAGGGGAGGGGGAAACGTGGCGGACGTTGACCATCGTGCCGACGCTGCTCTTGCCCTCGGGAAGCTGCTCTTTCATGTAGTAGTAGGCCGCGGCCTCCATCCAGCAAATGAGGAAGGGGGTGGCAAAGATGTCCAGTCCGCCCGAGCCGAGCGCGCCGGCGGTGATCTCCTTGGTGACGACATTTTTGTATTCGTAAGTGTCTCCGATCTGCATGGGTTTGATTCCTTTCTTTTGTGCGATGTTTTTTTACTTGGCCGCCTTGACCTTGATCCAGAGCTTGCTCAGCTCGCGCATGAGCGTCTGGTTGTCGTGGAACATCTCGTCCTTCTCGTAGCCGGAGCGGGGAAGGTAGGCGGCGTTCTCGGCGTAAAGGTCCTCGGAGGAGGTCATCTCCTCAAAGACCTCCGCGTTGGGAGAAGTATACCCCACCGTTTCCGTATTGTCAAATGCGGCTTCGTAGGTGAGCATATAGTTGATGAACTCGTGGGCGAGCAGGGGGTTTTCCGCATTCGCGGGAATGACCATCGCGTCGCACCAGATGTTCGTGCCCTGAGAGGGCATATAGAAGCTCATGTCCTCGTTCTCGTCGAGAATGACGGTGGCGTCGCCGGAGTAGACGACCGCGAGATCCTTGTAGCCGTTTATCATGCCGTCGATCACCTCGTCGGTGACGTAGACGGGCGACATGGTGTCGTTCATCTGCAGCAGCCATTCGTAGGCGGCGTTGATCTCGTCGGGATCGGAGGTGTTCATCGAGTAGCCGAGCGCCTTGAAGGCCATCATGAACGAGTCGCGCTCGGAGTCATAGATGTAGAGGTGACCGGCGTAGTCGGTGTTGCGCAGCACCTCCCAGCCCTGTTCCTCCACCACGGCGGGATCGACGTTCTCGTGGTTGTAAACGATGCCGACGCTGCCCCAGAAGTAGGGAACGGACCACTCATTGTCCGGGTCGTAGCTCATGCCGCGCACCGCGTCGTCCATGTTTTCAAGGTTTGGAAGCAGGCTGTGATCGAGCGGCTGGAGATAATTCTCCTTCATCAGGCGTTCGATCATGTAGTCCGAGGGAATGACCACGTCGTACTTGTCGCCCGCCATGAGCTTGGTGTACATCATTTCATTGGAGTCGAAATTTTCCACGATGACGCGCACGCCGAACTGCTTTTCAAAGTCGCCGATGACGTTCTCGCCGAGGTATTCGCCGGGGAGGTAGAGCTTGAGGACGTTACTGCCGTACTTTTCGACGGCGGCAGCGTTCTTGTGCTGCTGAGAAAGGCTGACGCCGACCGTTCCGCCGAGAATGGCGAGCACCAGCACGCCGGCGACGGCGGCCATCAGCTTACGGCTTTGTGCAAAGGACTTTCCCTTTTCACTTCCTGCCTTTTCGCGCTTTTCGTGCAGGATCGGGACAAGGTTGACGATGCCGAGCACCAGCGTGATGGCGACAATGACAAGCGTGGAGAGCGCGTTGATGGAGGGATTCACACGCTTGGACATGGTGTAGACCAGAATGGAGATGTTGTTCACGCCGTTGCCCGTGGTGAAGTAGGAGATCACGAAGTCGTCAAAGCTCATGGTGAACGCGATGAGCGCGCCGGAAACGATGCCCGGACGGATCTGCGGTACGATGACGCGGGTGAGCGCCTGGAACGGCGTGGCGCCGAGGTCCATCGCCGCGTCGATGAGATTCGGGTCGAGCGAGCGCAGCTTCGGTGTGACGGAGAGCATGACGTAGGGGATGCAGAACATGATGTGCGCGAGCAGCAGCGTCAGAAAGCCCTTCTTCACCGTCAGCACGCTGAAGAACATCAGCAGGCTGATGCCGGTGACGATATCGGGATTCATCACGGGCAGGTCGTTCACGCGCTCGACCATCGCCTGAAGCACTTTCTTCGACTTCGACAGGCCGATGGCGGTGACGGTGCCGACGATGGTGGAAACGACGGTAGCCAGAATGGCGATGACGACCGTGTAGAGCACGGCCTCCATCATCGTGGAGTCCGCGAACATCTTTTCATACCAGCGCAGGGAGAAGCCGCCGAACTTCGTCAGCGAGCGGGAATCGTTGAACGAAAAGGCGATGATGTAGAGAATGGGGAGGTAGAAGAACAGCAGCGTCAGCGTGAGAATGACCTTGGAGGCGGCAGAGGTTTTCTTTTTCATCGTCCGTCACTCCTTTCCGCGGCTGGCGGGCTGCACGTCAACCTTGCGCGTGAGCCACATCGAAAGCATGATGATGATCGCCATGATGAGGGAAATGGCGCTGCCGAAGTTCCAGTCGCCGGAGGTGAGGAACTGCGACTCGATGATGTTGCCGACGAGCACGAATTGGCCGCCGCCGAGGAGCTTCGGAATGAAGAAGCTGGAAACGGCGGGCAGGAACACGAGCGTGATGCCGGAAATGACGCCAGGGAGGGAGAGCGGCAGCGTCACGCGCAGGAATGCCTGCACGGGCGTGGCGCCGAGGTCGTTGGCGGCTTCCAGCAGGCTCTTGTCCATCTTGGCGAGCGAGGTGTGGATCTGCAGGATCATAAAGGGAATGAAGTTATACACCATGCCGAGAATGACGGCGAAGCTCGTGTGGATCATCGAGACCGGCCCGATGCCGAAAAAGCCGAGAATGGTGTTGAGGATGCCCTCGTCCTGCAGAATACCCATCCACGCATAGGTGCGCACGAGCATATTGACCCACGTCGGCATGGTGATGAGCAGGATCATGATGGTGTTCGAGCGGCTGTTCATCTGAGCGATGGCATAGGCGATGGGGTAGCCGAGCACGATGCAGATGAGTGTCGTGAGCACGGCAATGTAGAGCGAGCGGCCGAGCACCTCCATGAACACGGTGTCGGTGACAAAGCGCTTGAAGTTATCGAAGGTGAACTGAAAGGTCAGCACCTCGTTGCCGGAAACGGTGAAGGCGTAGAGCACGATGAGCAGCATCGGCAGCACGATCATCACGCTGATCCAGGCGACGTAGGGATACGTCATGGAACGGAACTGCTTCACCACTGCCCCTCCTTCTTCATGACGTGAATGTCCTCGGGGCGGAAGATGAGGCCGACCTCCGCGCCCTCCTCGCAGGCGCGCGTGGTGGAGACCTTGTACTCATAGCCCTCGGTGGAGAAGGTCACGTCGTAGACGCCCGGCTCGATGGTCTCGGGGTCAAAATCGTACTTGACGTCGGTGATCTCGACCTGTTCGCCGTCCTCGAGGGACCACGCGGACGCGCTCGCCCAGGTCTCCAGATCGGTGTCGAGCGCGATGCTCTCCTGAATGTCCTCGACCTTCTTGAAGAAGTTCATCGCGTAAATTTCTTCCTGATAGACCTTGCTCTCCACGCGGTTCTCCGCCATGACCGCGGCCTTGACCGTGATGGACGTTCCGGCGGCGGTGGAGAAGGTGACGGAGTAGCTGCCGACCTCGGGCTTGATGTCGTATTCAACGCTCTTGATGGAGATGGGCTCCTCGGTCTCTACATCCCACGCCTCGGCGGAGGCGAGGGCGACGACCTTGGCGTCGTCCAGCTCGCCGACGTCCTCGACGTCGATGAGGAAGGCGCTGGCGCTGATCTTCTCGCCGGCGTCGGCATTGAGCACGGGACGGTCCTGTGAGACCTGCATCTTGACGGTGATGGTCGTGCCGACGCGGGTCTCGACCACGGTATCGTAGTGCATCCCCTTGAAAAGCTGAGACTTCACCACGCCCTTGAGCATCCCTTCGGCGCGGGGAACAATGTCCAGATGCTCGGGACGGATGACGACGTCCACCTTTTCGTTCTTGTTGAAGCCGCGGGCACGGCAGGGGAACTTTTTATCCTCGAAGACCACGAGGTCGTCGCCCTGCATCACGCCGTCGATGATGTTCGTCTCGCCGATGAAGTTGGCGACGAACTCGTTGACGGGGTAGCGGTAGATCTCGGTCGGGGTGCCGATCTGCTGGATCTCGCCTGCGTTCATGACCACGATCTTGTCGGACATGGTCAGCGCCTCCTCCTGGTCGTGGGTGACGAAGATGAAGGTGATGCCGACCTCCTGCTGAATGTACTTGAGCTCCTGCTGCATCTCCTTGCGCAGCTTCAGGTCGAGCGCGCCGAGCGGCTCGTCGAGCAGCAGCACGCTCGGCTCGTTGACGAGCGCGCGGGCGATGGCGATGCGCTGCTGCTGACCGCCGGAGAGCTCGGTCACGTTGCGGTCGGCGTAGTCCTCAAGGCTCACCAGGCGCAGCATACGCATGACCTTCTGTGCGATAACGTCCTTCGGCTCCTTCTTGATGGTCAGGCCGAAGGCGATGTTGTCGTAGACGTTCATGTGCGGGAAGAGCGCGTATTTCTGGAACACGGTGTTGATCTCGCGCTTGTAGGGCGGGACGTTCACAATATCCTCGCCGTCGAAGAGAACCTTGCCCTCAGTAGGCTGCAGGAAGCCGCCGAGGATGCGCAGCAGCGTTGTTTTGCCGCAGCCGGAGGGACCGAGCAGGGTGACGAACTCATTTTCGTAAATGTCCAGGCTGACGCCCTTGAGGACGACCTGTCCGTCCTCAAAGCTCTTGACGATATTCTTGAACTGGATCAGTTTTTTCTGTTCAGGCATGGTTCCAATATCCTTTCCTTATATCGATAGAAGTCAGAACAGGGGAGGGGTCGAGACCCACAGCACGCGCGCGGTGGTCTTGCGCACGTTTTTGAGCAGATGGAAGCTGCGTCCGTGGAGGTAGAAGGTCTCTCCGCGGCGCAGGGGATGCTCCTCGCCGTCGCAGACCAGCACGACGCTGCCCTCGACGACATAGCCGAATTCCTCGCCGTCATGCGGCTCGACCGTGAAGCTCTCGCCGCCCTCGGGCAGCTCGAGCAATATCGGCTCCATCTGATTCTTCTGCGTGTTGGGAACGATCCAGTTGACCGTGCAGTCCTCGCGCTCGTCGACGAAGAAATCGTCGGCATGGAAGATGAACTGGTCGTTTTTATCCTCCTGAAAGAACTCGGCAAGATTTGTGCCGAGCGCCTCCAGAATGTCGCTCAGAGAGTCGATGGACGGGGAGGTAAGGTCACGCTCTAACTGGGACAAAAACCCCTTTGTCAGCTCGCTTCGGCTGGCGAGCTCCTCCAGAGTCAGTCCCTTGCGCGTTCGCAGCTCTCTGATCTTATTTCCAATGTCCATACGATGACCTCCCGATTCCTGAGCGTTCGATTTGCTAAACTTTCGGTTTATTTTTATAAAACCAAGTCTATTATACACAAAGAGGGAAGGATTGCAAGCATAAAATAAACAAAAAGTTTAATATTTTGAACACTGACAGTTCCGCGGGCAAAAAAAGGAAGGACTCTGTGCAATCGGTACAGAGTCCTTCGCTGTTTTCGGTTTATTGATAGTCGCTCACAAGAAACAAAGGCTTGATGACCACGACCTCGTCGTACTCCTCCTGCTCGACCTGCACGTCGGCGGTAAGCGCCCTGAGGTCGGCTTTGAGCACGTCGAGCGCTTCCTCCTTGCTCTGTGCGCGGCCCTCGCGCAGAATGCGGATCATGCGGTCGAGCACGATCGGATGCGCGTAGCGGGCGGGGAGGGGGAAGTCCTCGGGCAGGACATTCGCCATGGCGGCCTGCGCCTCGTCCCAGGCACGCTCGACTGCCCTGCGGTTATTCTTTGCTGTGGGCAGAACGTGCGCTCCCGAGAAGAAGAACACGGCGGCAAAGCCGAAGAGCGCGAAGTAGACGCCGAAATCGCTGCCGCCGCGCCACGAGATGATGCCGTACACCAATGCCGCCGCGCCCGCGAGGACGATCGCCAGCGCGACCCAGCGGTAGGCGGGATTTGTGTGCTCGTTGATGCGCTTGGCCTTGGCCGCGGAGGCAAGCTGAGCGGTCAGTTCGGGGTAGCCGGAGAGAAATTTGCGCGCGCGCTCCAGCTCCTCACGCTCGCTCTGCGCCTGTGGCGTGAGCTCCTTGAGGTAGCGGGATGCCTCCTGCTGCGCCTTTTTCGCCAGCCGCTGCTCGCCGCCGACGCTCAGGCGCGGGATCTCGGGATGGGCCTGCTCCAGATAAGCGAGCAGCTCGTCCACGTCCTCCTCGCGCTTGAAGGTGCATTGCTTCTCCTGTCCGTCGTCGTACTGCACGACGAGGTAGGGGATAGAGCCAAACGCACCCTTGCCGCTGAAGCCGCCCCGGCTCATCGCCACGCGCTTGAAAACGCGCCGCACGGAGCCGAAGGCAACGTAAAAGTGCCGGTCGACAAGAAGATCACTGAGATATAGGGCCTTTTCTCCCACACCGCAGGGGCCGAAGCGGCGGCAGGACTTCCGGTCCGCAGACGCGGTCTCCGCTTCCAGAACGGTGTTTCCAAGGCGTACAGGTGCAAAGCTCATAATCGCTCCTCCAGAGTGAGCAAAGCGGCGGGAGGGACGCTCTCGCCGCTTTGCGGAATAGGGTTTACTTGTGCAGGGTCTCGTAGTGCGGCTGGGTGTGGCGCTTCTTGATGGTGTAGAGGAAGATGCCGAGGAATAGAGCCGCGACCAGGATACCGATGGGATAGGCGACCGCTGTGTTGTAAACGATAGCACCCTCTGCGGTCTTGGTGTTGATCAGCTTGCCGAGGCACTCGTTGCCCAGCAGGAAATAGGTGGCGGAGACCGCGCTCATGAAGGTAGCGGGGACGGCGGTGATCCAGTAGTTCTTCTTTTCATAGAAGAGGTACATGGAGGCGGCCCACAGAACGATCATGGCGAGGGTCTGGTTGGTCCAGCTGAAGTAACGCCAGATGATGGTGTAGTCGATCTTGCCGAGGGCATTGCCGATGCCGAGGAAGGCGCCGACGCCGAGCACGGGAATGCAGAGGATCAGACGGTTCTTCATGCTCTTCTGGTCAAGCTTGAGCCAGTCGGCCAGCACCAGACGAGCGGAACGGAACGCGGTGTCGCCGGAGGTAATGGGGCAGGCGATGACGCCGAGCATGGCGAGCGCGGTGCCGATGCCGCCCATGGTCTTGAGACAGACATCATAGATGGCAGCGGACTGACCGTTGGCAAGCGCCGCGGCAAGACCGGTGTTCAGACCGCCGGTGACCTCATACAGGGCGCAGCCGGCAGCCGCCCAGATCAGGGCAATGATGCCCTCGGAGACCATCGCGCCGTAGAAGACGAAGTGGCCCTGCTTCTCGCTCTTCATGCAGCGTGCCATCAGGGGGCTCTGCGTGGCATGGAAGCCGGAGATCGCGCCGCAGGCGACGGTGATGAACATGAAGCTCCAAATCGGTGTGCCGGAGGGATGCATGGAACCGAAGTGGCTCCAAATCTCGGGAATGGTGTAGGAGGGGTTGACAAAGATGCCGATGGCCACGCCGAGCGCCATGACGATCAGGCAGATGCCGAACAGGGGATAGATCTTGCCGATGATCTTATCAATGGAAAGGAAGGTCGCGATGAAATAGTAGACTAGAACGATGATCAGCCAGAACAGCGTCGTGGCAACGATGCCCGTATGACCGCCCTGCTTGAACAGCGTCACGATCAGACCGGCGGGGCCGACGGCAAACACGGTGCCGACCATGACCAGAAGAACGACGCTGAACACGCGCATGACGTTTTTCATCGCGCCGCCGAGGTAAATGCCGGCGATCTCGGAGATGGAAGCGCCTTCGTTACGCTCGCTCATCATACCGGAGAAATAGTCGTGGACCGCACCGGCGAAGATGGTGCCGAAGGTGATCCACAGGAAAACGATGGGACCCCACAGAGCGCCCTGAAGCGCGCCGAAGATCGGGCCGAGGCCGGCAATGTTCAGAAGCTGGATCATAAAGAGCTTCCACTCCGGCAGAACAACATAGTCCACACCGTCGTTGATCTTGACGGCAGGGGTCTCACGGTCATCCGGCCCGAAGGTGTTTTCGACGACCTTACCATAGACAAGATAGCCGCCAATCAGCAGTGCCAGACACAGCAGAAAGCTAATCATTTGTACTCTCCTCCTTAATTTGTCCCGTGATGGCATGGGTATGCATCGATTGGAAACGCTTCCACCCGACGCCAAACATCATAGCACGAAAGAAAAAAAGTTCAAGCGACAAAAAGAACAAAAATATGATAAAATTTTTATACAGATTTATGTATTGATTTCACATATCTCACGCAGGTATCACGGAAAATGATGGAAGAATATTTATATATAAATTAACTAAATATGTATTCTCCCGTGCGCTCAGCCGAAGTATTTCCGACGGAAGGGGACCTCGTCGGCGATGAACTCGCGCCCGCGCAGGTAGTTGAGGATGCCTGCGTCGGTGGGGAAGTCAAAGCGCAGGCGGTAGGAGTAGAGTGCCTGCTGCGTCTCACCGCAGCGGCGATTGACGCTGCCGACGCCGTATTTTCCGTCGCCGAGCAGGGGGTGGCCCATGTCGGCAAAGCTCGCGCGGATCTGGTGCGTGCGCCCCGTGAGCAGCTCGACCTCGACGAGGGAGAGGCGGTCACGCGTTTCCAGCGTCTCGTAGAGCGTGACGGCGCTGCGGCCGTCCGGCACGGGATGGTGATAGACGCGCACGGTGTTCGTTTTGCTGTCCTTGCGCAGGAAGCATTCGATGCGGCCCTTCGGCGGCTCGGGACAGCCGAGGCAGATGCAGAGGTAGAATTTGGAAAGCTCGCGTTCGCGGATCTTTTCATTCAGGATGCGCAGCGCCTCGGCGTTCTTCGCCGCGATGACGATGCCGCCCGTGTTGCGGTCGATGCGGTTGCACAGCGCGGGAGTAAAAGCGTTTTCCTCGCGCGGCTTCCACTCGTGCTTCTGGTAGAGATAGGCGAGCAGATGGTTGACGAGCGTGTTGACCTTTTCCCCCTCGTCGGCATGAACGACGAGCCCGGCGGGCTTGTCGAGCAGCAGGATGTTCTCATCCTCGTAGAGGATGTGCAGCTTTGGATTTGCGATGGTGAGGTAGACGTTCTCCTCGCTCGGCGCTTCAAAGAACTCGTCGTTGAGGTAAAGCTGGAGCCGGTCGCCCTCGCGCAGGCGGTAGTCGCGCTCGGCGCGCGCGCCGTTGACCTTGATGCGCTTGAGGCGGATATACTTCTGCGCCAGCGAGGCGGGCAGCAGGGGAACGGCCTTGAGCAGGAAGCGGTCGAGCCGCTGGTCGGCGTCATTTTTATGGATGGTGAGCTCTCGCATGGTGCCGCTCCTTTCGCGTGCAAAAACACTTTGAGGTCATTCTACGATACCCACCGTCAAATGTAAAGAAAAGCAAAGAAAAAAGTTGTAAAAAATCCTCAAAAAATGTTTGACATTCCGGGGCGCGTCCTCTATAATACTACTCGTGTCATTGCGAGGTGTATCATGCTTTTAGATGTCAAACGAATCGTTAACACCCCCGGAGGCAGAATCCCCTTTGAGTTTTCAGAGGACTTTTCTGATGTGGACTTCGGCGGCGTGTGTCCGGCCGTTCGGCCTGTCTTAGTGGTAGGGCAGGTGCGGAACATCGCGGGGATGCTTCGTTTGGAGCTGGCGCTTGATACGACCCTTGCGGCTGTGTGCGACCGCTGCGGCGAGGTCTTTGACAAGCCCTTTCATCTCGACTGCGAGTATCTGCTCGCGACCGAGCTGGAGGACGAGGAAAATGATGAGATATTGCTGCTTGAGGACGGCACGGTCGATCTGGGAGAGCTCTCCCGCGAGGTGTTCATCCTCAATATGCCCACAAAGCTGCTTTGCAGAGAGGATTGCAGGGGTCTGTGTCCCGGCTGCGGCGTAAACCTCAATTATGAGGCCTGCCGCTGCAAAAAGGAAGTGGA
>CALDMA010000171.1 GCA_937915075.1 uncultured Oscillospiraceae bacterium | reverse complement strand
ACACAGTCGAAAAATCTTCTTCGGTGGAAGATTGATCCTGGATCAACGAAACGCCGATCCCACTGGTCACAAACACATTTGCCAGCACGATGAAGACGCGCACCAATGCGACCGTCCCATAATCCGAAGGAGACAGCAGCCGTGCCAGGATAACGGATATGACCAATCCCATCAATTGAGAGGCAATTCTCTCCATCATTGACCAGGAAAGGCCCCTCAAAATTTTATTACCTTTTGCCACAGCTATCTCCTTTATTGAACCGGTCCGCCGTGATCTTCCGCATGACCTCATAGACCTGACCGGCCACGTATTCCGGCGTACACGTGCGGTAAATACGGGCCATTTCCGCAAACGGAACGGAGCAGCCGCGCTTCTGACCGCAAAATTTTCTTACTTCATCGACGGTCCTGAGGTCCGGACCGCTGGGGGATTCCAGAACAGACAGCGCCGCCGGATGCCGCTCCATATAGCGAAGCGTAGGACAGTCTTCCCTTTTATAGAGATTCAAAACCGGCTTCCCCGCCGCAATATAATCGATCACCTTACTCGGCATCTGGTTTGCCACGGAGTTGCCAAGATTGACAAGAATATCGACGGCTTCCATATAGGCGGCAGCCTCTGCATACGGGACACGGCCATGCAGGACGATATTCTCCGCCAACAGGCTCTGCCACCGGGCGGCCTGTCCCGGCGCGTCCCCGATCACATGGAGCACAATGCCGCTGTCCCGCAAAGCGCTGAACAGGCGCAGCATAAAAGAAGGGTCCCGGATATCGGGGTACAGCTGGCCCACATAAGCACAATGGATCTTGCTGCGGTCCCAATCCGCGCCTGCTTCCCCCTCCGGCAGGGGGACAAGATTGGGAAATTCCGCCATATACAGCTTGTCCGCCGGGGCCGTATTGACGCCGCTCATATACTCCTGATATACCGCCGGCTGCACAAAAACGGCCGCGCAGGAGCGGTCTGCGGCCTGCTCTTCCTCCCGCGCCCTTTTGTCAGAATGGTGTTGAAAGTTGGTGGACCATGGGTCCAGACGGTAAGAAATCCAAGGTATGCCGCACTTGAACGACGTCATGGCGCAGGGAATATCAGTCGGCTCACTGACGGCCAGAATGCAGTCAATATCCGGCTCCTGACGCAAAAGCCGCCGGATGCTCCGGCGATACAGCCCCTCCAGCGGATGCCGCTTCAAACGGTAACGGAAAAACATGGGCCACACGGACGGATGGGTCATGAGCTGCCAAAGCTTCTGGCGGAAGGGCAGCCCGGAGGGAATGGCCTGCGTATAAAAATACTGATTTGAGAGCGCTGTTGTGGGAAAATCGTAAACCTGGCCAGCTTTTGTCTGTAAGCCCAGCATGGAAACCTCCACACCGTACCGCTCGTGCAGGGTGCGGGCAAGCCGGTCCGCGATCGAAGAATTTGCATTGAAGGACGGCGCAAGATCGTTGGTTATCAGCAAGAGCTTCATTGTATTCCCTCATATCATTTTTACCGTTGTGTCCTGAACCAGCCTTCCGCTGTAGAACAGCAGGACCGCCAGATACAGCCACATAGCCTGAATGCCCCACGAGGAAGAGTTCGCCGTGGAGAGCAGCGGATAGGCCAACGCCGTAAAAAGCAGCAGCAGCGGCTCCGCCATGCGCTTTTTGTCATGCGCCCGGAAAGCGGCGCAGAAAGCAAGCCACAAAGCCTTGAGAATGGACAGGGCAACGGCCGCTAAGGGGATCAGGGCAAAAATGCCGAACTCCGCTAAAACCTCCATAATGAAGCAGTGGGCGGCATAGATCCCGTCAGAATTGTCCAGCTCCCTCAAGCGGGGCTCCACATTACCCAGGCCAATTCCCAATCCGTGGCTCTCCCGGATCATCTGCACACAGTCTTTAATCAGCGTCATCCGGACACCGTCAGACTGGGAAACGCTCTCATATGCGTCGGTCTCTGATATCGAGGGAGAAAGCGTATACAGCGTTCCATGCAGGTTTTTGTCCGGCGGCGCTGGCTTTTCCGGCGCATCACCCGGCTGAGACTGGCCGGACAGCCCCAAAACCTGTTGGATCTCAAAGGCGGCCCGCTCCGCCTGATACCTGACCTGAAGATAATTCTCCCCCACATAGATAAAGGAGAACGTCAGCGCGAAGGCGGCAAAGACCCACAGACCCCTCTTATAGCGCGGCAGCAGCCAGACGGCAAGCCCCAGCAGGATCACCAGGATCGAGAGGATCGACAGCCGTCCGCCATCGGCACAGGCCAGAAAGAGTGTAAGACACATCCCTGCGGAAAGCGCCCAAAGCAGGCGCTTATCTCCGGCAGACGCCGGTGTTTTCCAATTATGCGCCATGTATAAGACCAGACATTCCAGCGAAAAGAGCAGATAGGTCGCAAAGCCGTTGGGATTATAGAGGCTGAAGATAGGCGCATAGAAAGCCTTATTGAAGAAAACATAGGAATAGTCCCGGTACGGCGTATCAAAAAATGGACCGTGCCAGCATTCGATCAGCCCGCCCAGCGCGGTGATCAGAACAGTGATCCCCATGATCCACATGGTGATGCGCATGACCTTTGGGTCCCGGCACAGCTTCAAAAACAAAAAGACAAGGGCAAACATCTGGCACATGGTAAAAAGCTTGGAAAACCACGCGCCAAGGCTGACCGACCAGAGAACAGATACCAATCCGTATGCCAGCATACAGACGACCAGCACCACAAACCACTTCTCCGGACGTGAAAGCCCGCGGAAAGGGTTTTCACGCTTACAAAGCAGATGAACCAGGTATACGGCGCAGGTCAGCAGGATCATACCGCGGAAAAGGAAAAAATATCCGCCAATGGGCAGTTCGATCCGCAGCAGGCAGTCCCCGAAAGGGGCGGAAAAAACGGTAAGATACCAGCAGACCAGCAAAAGCCGGTCCGCCGTAAATCGATTTTCCTTTATGGAAATGGTTGTCATGTTTGTAACTCCTCAAAAAGCTGAATATATTGCGCAGCGTTATGGGCCCATGTGAGACTTAAGGCATCCTGTTTCCCCTTCTGCGCAATTGCAGAAGCCTCCTCCGGATGCGTGATGCACCAATCGATAACCTTTACGATAGCATCCGGATCATCCGGCGGAACCAAAAAACCGTTCTCGCCGGAACGAATAAACCCGTCAATGCCTTCGCCTTCTGTGCCAATCGTGATACAACCAGAGGCCATGGCTTCCAGATAAACAATGCCAAATCCCTCCGGGTGGCTGGGCATGACAAAAAAACGGCTCTTTGCCATTTCCTGAATTGCCGCCTGGTTTTCCATATAACCGAGAAAGCGAACATGCGAAGCGACCCCCAGCCGTTCCGCCAACTCCTTCAGAGAGGCTTCCTCTGTACCGGAACCAATAACGGTAAACACTGCCTCCGGGTAATTCCGACTCAATTGTGCAAAAGCCTGCATTGTAATATCAACACATTTGAGCTTTCGCAACCAACCGGTATAATTCAAGGATACTTCCTGCCGGGATGGTACTTCTTTTACTGGCGGCATTGAAAAACCATTGAGAATCGTTTGAATCGGGATCTGTACGCTAACCTCTTTCATCTGACGCTTCAACCGGGGACTGACGCAAACAAGCGTACTCGCGACTGCGGCTGTGGGGGCAATCCACTCCGGATGCGTCGTCCACGGCGGATCGCACCGTGTTTCGCCATGGTTCGTAACAACAAGCGGACACCCTGTCCGTTTCTTGAACAATGCGCCTACACCGGCAGAAGCCAGAGCATGCGCATGAATCACATCCGGCTGAAATCCATCCAGCAGCTCATCCATGTGTTTTTTTACGGCTACTTCTGCGCAGTGTTCATTCAAACCGTTCACTCCATAGGTCGAAAAAGAAAACTGCCGAAGAAAAACATGGTCTATGCCATCTACATCTTCATGCCAGACCGCGGGGCCAAAACGTGTTCCGTTATCTCCAAGTTTTCCCCAGGGCGTACAGACAACTGCCCGGACCTTATGGCCAGCAGCCACAAACGCCATCATCTGATGATGAATAAAAACCGCCGTCGGATATAACTTTCCCTGATAATGAAACGATGCGACCACAAGAATATTCACGCTACCGAACCCTGCCTTCCTGCGGTACAGACAGAAGAAACGCCTTGACCCGCTCGCTCGTCTCTCTCTGCTCCCGCCATACATCCGCATACAATTTCGCCGCAAATTCATCCACTTCCGCAGCGTTTATACTCTGATACCAATCCCACAAACGTTCCAGTGCATCGGGTCTCTCCAGATCAATAGAACAAGCCAATCTGCCGCTCTTTTCCGCCATATAGGTATTAGGACTTGTCAACAGCGGCTTATGATAGTAGAGAGCATCATAGAGCTTATTCGCTAACAGACAATTTACTGATGGATGATCATTTCCATAGGCGTTAAACAAAATATCGACCTTTTGGATAGCGGAATTTTTTTCCTCTGGAAGATAACGGCCCCAAAAACGGATCCGGTCATCATTCAGCCGCTGCCCATAAGCTTTTAAAGCTGCTTCTGCTGGCCCGCTGCCGTAAAAATGAAATGCAAACCGGGAATCCTGATGAACCAGATCCATCATACGGCGGCACTGGGACTCATAGGCCACACTGCCGACATAACCGATCACGATGGGTGCATCCCGTCTTTCAAACCGATAGGGCGACACCCCCTCCGGTGTCGTGATATTGTGGCAGGTAAGATATTCTGCGGGCGGCAGAAAACTTTGAAAGGCGGGAGAAGAAACGATCCGCAGCGCAGCGTTTTGTACAGCCTGCTTTTCCATGGAGAAATAAAACGGATTTCCGTCATGCGTATAATCCCGTATATCCAACAGATAGCGTCCCTTGTAATACTTTTTCAGCCACTGTGAGCAGAATACCCCATTCTGCATGGTCAGAACGATCAGTGTGTCCATGCGCTGTTCTAATACACGACGCTTCACCGCCCGAGAATAACGTGCATAGTTCAACAGCGGATGCTTCTTTGTATCCCACGGCAACGCTGCCGCACGAGACATGACCTGTTCGTTTTCATTTGGCGTACGCTTGGGATAAATCACCTCATAAGGCAAGCCCAATTCATCCAACAATTTCGTGTAATAAAAAACGTAGGGTGAGAGCCAAAGATTATTCGCCGCAATTACGCCGATCATCCCTCTTGATTTCTCCTTCGATTCCTCAGTATTCCGAACTTCATTCTTTTCTCCAGACCATTTTATTGACGACGCCGGTATAGGACTGGATCAGACGGACCACCTTATCGCTGACGTTTTCATCTGTGTAATCCGGCACGGGAAGGCCGGTATCGCCATTTTTCACCAGCTCCACGGCGGTGTCCACCGCCTGAAGCAGGGATTTTTCGTCAATGCCTGCCAGAATGAAGCAGCCCTTGTCCAGCGCCTCGGGCCGCTCGGTGGAGGTGCGGATACACACCGCCGGGAACGGGTGGCCCACGGAGGTGAAGAAGCTGGACTCCTCCGGCAGGGTGCCGGAGTCGCTGACCACGGCAAAGGCATTCATCTGCAAACAGTTGTAGTCATGGAAGCCCATGGGCTCATGCTGAATGACCCGCCTGTCCAGCCGGAAGCCGCTCTCCTCCAGCCGCTTGCGGCTGCGGGGGTGGCAGGAATACAGAATGGGCAGATCGTACTTCTCCGCCATGACGTTGACGGCGGTAAAAAGAGAGGTGAAATTCTTCTCGGTGTCGATGTTCTCCTCACGGTGGGCGGAGAGCAGGATATACTTCCCCTTTTCCAGCCCCAGCCGCGCGTGAATATCGCTGGCCTCGATCTTCGCGAGGTTCTTATGCAGCACCTCCGCCATGGGAGAGCCGGTGACGTAGGTGCGCTCCTTGGGCAGGCCGCAGTCGGCCAGATACCGGCGGGCGTGCTCGGAATAGGCCATGTTCACATCGGAGATGATGTCCACGATGCGGCGGTTGGTCTCCTCCGGCAGGCATTCGTCCTTGCAGCGGTTGCC
>CALDMA010000170.1 GCA_937915075.1 uncultured Oscillospiraceae bacterium | reverse complement strand
TCGACATAGTGCATCAGGTCGAGCGCCTGCTGCTTGCCGATGTACTCATAAAGCGTGCCGCCGAAATCGTTGGTGATGTTGTACTTGCCGTCGGAAAACGCGCCCGCGCCGCCGAAGCCGCTCATGATCGAGCAGCTTTTGCAGCCGATGCAGCTCTTGACCTTCTTGCCGTCGATGGGGCAATGGCGCTTTTCAAGGCTGTGGCCGGCTTCAAAAACGGCGACCTTGAGCGAGGGGGCGAGCTTCGTCAGCTCGTAGGCGGAGAAGATGCCGCCGGGGCCCGCGCCGATGATGGCAACGTCGTACTTCATGATAACAACTCCTGTTCTGTGTTTTGCTGTGAGCGGTGCGGCAGGGACTGCCGAGCGCCAAACCTTAAATATTCTACATGGGAAACAGAGAAAGTCAAGTGGATCGGCGATAGAAGTATTATTAAAAATAGCGCAGCCTATCATAAGCTGCGCTATTAAAGAGAACGCTCAAAGGCTTTTGCGGATGGCGCTGATGGCGTTTTTCTCCAGCCGCGAGACCTGCGCCTGCGAAATGCCGATCTCGCCGGAGACCTCCATCTGCGTTTTGCCGTCGTAAAAGCGCATGGCTAAAATACGCTGCTCGCGCGGCGAGAGCTTGTCCACCGCCTCACGCAGAGCGATCCGGTCGAGCCAGCTTTCGTCGGTGTTGCGCGTGTCGCGCACCTGATCCATCACACAGACGGTATCGCCGCCGTCGGAGTAGACGGGGTCGAAGAGGGAGACGGGATCGACCACCGCGTCCATGGCGAACACGACCTCCTCGCGGGGAATGTCCAGCTCCTTGGCGATCTGCTCGACGGTCGGCTCGCGCTGGTTCTCGCGCTGGAGCTTTTCCCGCGCCTGCAGCACGCGGTAGGCCGTGTCGCGCATGGAGCGGCTGACGCGGATGGCGCTGTTGTCGCGCAGATAGCGGCGGATCTCGCCGATGATCATGGGCACGCCGTAGGTCGAGAAGCGGACGTTCTGCGAGACGTCGAAATTGTCGATGGCCTTGATGAGGCCCACGCAGCCGACCTGAAAGAGGTCGTCGGCGTTCTCGCCGCGGCTGGCAAAGCGCTGGATGACCGACAGCACGAGCCGCAGATTCCCCTGAATGAGCGTTTCCCGCGCGCGCTCGTCGCCCGCATGGCTGCGCCGCAGCAGCTCCGTCATTTCGTCCGACTTGAGCGTTGGCAGCTTCGCCGTGTTTACCCCGCAGATCTCCACCTTGCCGAGCATCGTACCGACCTCCCCGTGCTTGATGCTCTCATTATTTCCGCGGCGGGACGAAACATACCGCGCGGCGGCGGAGATATTTTTTATCGTTCGGCACAATGCGATGGATTTCGCGCGGGAGGGCGGTTCTCACGGCGCGCGGACGCCGGCGTGGGAGTTTTTCCGGCTGTTTTTTGCCGGGGATCGTTCAGGAAAGGAGCCCGATGCTCAGGGCGATGATGGCGGCGTTGAAAAAGTCGTTGAACAGTCCGCCGACCATCGGGATCATAAAGTAGGCCGAGGGCGAGGGCCCGTAGCGGCGGGCGACCGCCTGCATATTCGCCATCGCGTTGGAGGTCGCGCCCATGCCGAAGCCGATGAAGCCCGCGGTGATCATCGCGGCGTCGTAATTGCGGCCCATGAGCGGGAAGACGACGAAGATGGAGAAGAACACCATCAGAAGGACCTCGGCGGCAAGGCAGACGAGCATCGGCAGCGCCAGGTCCACGAGCTGCCAGAGCTTGAGACCGGAGAGCGCCATGGAGAGGAAGAGGGCGAGGAACATATTGCCCATCGTGCCGATCTCGGCAGCGGGAAACTCGATGTGCCCGGTGTGGTCGATGAGGTTGCGGACCGCGACGGCCACGAGCATGGGGCCGATGTAGGCCGGAAAATTGAAGCCGCAGAGCTTCGTGAGTCCCGTGGTGACATAGCTGCCGAGACCGACGCAGAGCGCGAGCATCAGAAAGCCGAGCACGAAGCGGTTGGAGTGCGTGGTGAAGTGCGTGTCGTCGGCATCCTCCTCATGCTCGTGGTCCTCGGGAAGCTCCTCGCGCAGGTGGTTCCTGACGATGAGATGGCGGGCGATGGGGCCGCCGAGGATGGAGCCGAAAATGAGGCCGAAGGTCGCCGCTGCGACGGCGACGGTCGTGCCGCCGACCGCGCCCGCGGCGTCAAGGTCGGGACCGATGGCCGCGGCGGTGCCGGGCCCGCCGATCATGGAGATGGAGCCGCAGCCGAGACCGTAGAGCGGGTTTTTGCCCATGAGCGCCATCACGCCGCTGCCGACGGCATTTTGCAGAAGGATGATGGCGATGCTCAGCGCGAGCAGCAGCATCACGGACTTGCCGCTCCTGACGAGCATGGGGATGCTCACGGTGAAGCCGACGGTGGTGAAAAACAGGATCATGAAGACCGTCTCGAGCGTTTCGTCAAAGGTGATGACCGCGAGGCCGGAGGCATAGAGCAGGGTGTTGAACAGCGCGAAGCACAGTCCGCCGACAAGCGGAGCGGGTACGCAGAAGCGCCGAAGCGCCGGGAGCTTTCGCGTCAGCGCCGCGCCGAGCCAATACATGGCGGCGCCGAGCGCGAGGGCATGATACATATTGAGCTGGATCTCTTGCATGGGGTGGTTCCTCCGGTTCTTTGTTTTTTCGCTGAGACAGAATACGCCGCATCGCGGCGGAAGGTGGGATAGGACTTCCTGCGGTGTGAATAGAATGGCAGGGAACAGGGGGGAGCGCGATGAACTGCCGATTTACAGACCTGCGCTGCAAGGAGGGCATCAACATCTGCGACGGCTGCCGTCTGGGCTATGTCGGCGACGTGGAATGTCAGCTGCCCGAGGGGCAGATGACCGCGCTGATCGTGCCTGGGCCGTTCCGCTTTTTCGGCCTTTTCGGCCGCGGTGAGGAATACTGCATCCCGTGGGACTGCATCCGGCAGATAGGGGACGATATCATTCTGGTCGATAAGCCGTTCCCGCAGCGCGAGCCGCCGCGCCGCGAACGTCGCGCATGCCGCCGGCGTTTATGATGCGCAGGGCGAGCTTTTTATTATAAAGAAAACGTTAAGAAATGCAAGAGCGGGATGCGGAAAATGAAAATTGTTTAAAATTTCTTCACAGCCTGCCGTTTCGCGTGGGAATTTGAGAAAATGCGCGGGAAACAGGCATTTTTCTGAAAAAGTGCTTGCAATCTATAGTAATGTACGGTATAATGCTCGGGTATTCCGCACGGGGACCCGACTTCCTGTCTGTGCCAAAGGTTGGCAGGGGGGATGAAGGCTCCGGAGGTAAAACTAAATTTGAAGGAGAAACTACAAGCAATGGCAAACGTCGTATCCATGAAAGCCCTGCTCGAGGCAGGCGTCCACTTCGGTCATCAGACCCGCCGCTGGAACCCC
>CALDMA010000169.1 GCA_937915075.1 uncultured Oscillospiraceae bacterium | reverse complement strand
CTACAGTGCCAGTCAGCTGCGATCCATTGGCGACATTTCCGGACTGATGGTTGGCTACGCCGATTTCTCTATGGCGACCCGGCTTCAGGAGCTGAAGGTCGGCGACGCGTCTGAAGGCTATGCCAACGGCAACCTGACGGAGCTGTACCTGGGCAACAACACCCTTCTGCGCACACTGGATGTCCGCAACTGCCCGAATCTCAGGCAGTCCGTAGACGTGTCGGGATGCGCCAATATTGAGCATCTCTACTTCGACGGGACGGAGGTCACGGGCGTCCAGCTCCCTAACGGCGGTATCCTCAAAACGCTGCATCTGCCGGAAACCGTCACGAATCTGACGGTGCGCAATCAGACAGCAATCACTGACTTTTCTATCGGCAGCTATGACAACATCTCCACGCTTCGGCTGGAGAACGTCAGCGCCGCGTTTGACAGGAAAGCGATCCTTGACGCCATTCCTGTTGGAACCCGTGTGCGCGTGATGGGGCTTACCTGGGAGGCAGGCTCGGCGGAAGAGATCCTCTCGTTCTACGACCGGCTGGATACCATGCGCGGTCTGGATGAAAACGGCGGCAATGTGGACAAGGCGCAGGTCAGCGGCACGATCACCGTGGACGCGCTGTTTGGGTCCCAGTATCAGGAAATGCTGGAGCGCTATCCGAACATTCAGATCCGGTACACCACGCTGACGGCGTACCTGTACTACTACGACGATACCGGCGCAAAGCTCCTCTATACGGAAACCATCACCAATGGAGGCGATGGAAAATACACAGGACGGCCTTCCAAAAATCCTACGGCGGCAACCACCTTTACCTTCAGCGGCTGGAGCGGCAAACCGGGCGGATCGAAGGACGCCGATTGCCGGAAAAACGTGCTGACAGACCGCAGCGTGTACGCTGTGTATGATGAGGCTGTCCGAAAATACACCGTCCGATTCTATAATAAAAAGACGCTCCTGCAAACGGTGGCCAACGTTCCCTACGGCTCGGCGGCTGCCTATACGGGAGAGACGCCAGTCAAGAACAAGGTGGAGGATCCCTCCCTCTATCCGTTTGAACGGTGGGTTCCGTCCCCGGATAAGATCCTGGGTGATACCGACTGCTATGCGCAGTTTCGGTCTCCTGTGGAACTGAAGGAAATCGAGGATGACTGGGACGCCATTATTGCCAACATCCAAAACGGCACCTACGCGGAAAAGTACAAGCTGGGGAACTATAAGCCGCTGGATCTGGGCAAGGAAGGCATTGTCAATATGCAGCTGGCAGCGAAAAACGACGACACCTTGGTGGACGGCAGCGGAACCGCCGCTACCACATGGATCGCCATCGAGCTGTTGAAAACCGCCGTCTACATGAATTCCGCTTACGACAGCACCACCAAAACCGGCGGCAGCATCGGCGGCTGGGAAGAATCCGGACTGCGGAAATACCTGCGGGATACGATCAAGCCCCTGATTCCCGAAAATGTACGGAACAGCATCAAGGCCGTGCGGAAGTACTCCGTCGGCTTTAATTCGTCCCTGGAACGCTTCGAGGGGGAGTGCCGTGATGAGCTGTGGATCCCGTCCGTGCGGGAATCCTGCTATGACTACAATCGGGTCTCAACGCAGGAACAGAATGGCCCGCGCTACCAGGCGATTTTCAGCAGCTTTGAAAAGTCCGTCAAATATTACGACGGTCACGCGAACTACTATTATTTGAGGACCGCGTATAATGTGGACCATACTTATGCGATTTCGCCGACGAACACCGCCCATGATCCCTATGTGGATGTTTGCCCCTCGCCGATGGGCGAGGACTACAGGCCGCGCATCGCGCTGGGTTTCTGTATCTGAAACACAATTCTCATATAAGGACGACCGCCAAGACAAGGCGATCGTCCTTTTTATACACAAAAATCAAGGAGGAATCTGACAATGAAAGAATTCTGGAACACCATTCAAATCGTCTTTGCCGCCGTGGGCGGCTGGCTCGGCTGGTTTCTGGGCGGCTGCGACGGTCTGCTCTACGCGCTTATGGCGTTTGTGGTCGTGGACTATGTCACGGGCATCATGTGCGCCGTGGTGGACAAGAAGCTGTCCAGCGCCGTGGGCTTCAAGGGCATCTTCAAGAAGATCCTGATCTTCACGCTGGTAGGCATCGCCAACATTGTGGACGTGCAGGTGCTGGGAACTCCCGGTGTTCTGCGCACGGCGGTGATCTTTTTCTATCTGTCCAACGAAGGCGTCTCCATGCTGGAGAATGCCGCCCACCTGGGTCTGCCCGTGCCGGACGCCATCAAGACCGTACTGGAGCAGCTCCACGACCGCGCCAACACTGCGACGCCGAAGGGGGATGAATAATATGGCTTACACGAACAGCCCCTTGGTGTCCTACACCAAACTCAGCCCGAACCACTCCGGGCAGCGCACCCACAGCATTGACCGCATCACGCCCCACTGCGTGGTGGGTCAGTGCAGCGTGGAAACCCTGGGCAATATCTTTTTGCCGACGTCCCGGCAGGCAAGCTCCAACTACGGCATAGGCGTGGACGGCCGTGTGGGAATGTATGTGGAGGAAAGGAACCGCTCCTGGTGTTCTTCTTCCACAGCCAACGATCAGAGGGCTATCACCATCGAGTGTGCCAGCGACAACACCGAGCCGTATGCGTTCAAGGATGTGGTGTACAACAGACTCGTAGAGCTTTGCACCGACATCTGCAAACGTAATGGCAAAACCAAGCTGCTCTGGCTGGGCGATAAAACCAAGACGCTGAACTACACCCCGAAGTCCGATGAGATGGTACTGACCGTTCACCGATGGTTTGCGAACAAAAGCTGCCCCGGCAACTGGATGTACGCCCGTATGGGCGATCTGGCATCCAAGGTCACGGCGGCTCTCGGTGGTAATGCGGATCCTGTTTCTCCGCCCGCAATTACAGAAGTCAAGGAGCTTTACCGTGTCCGTAAGGACTGGCCTGATGCCAAGTCGCAGAAGGGGGCTTATAAGGTTCTGTCCAACGCAAAGAAATGTGCTGACGCCAATCCTGGCTATAGTGTTTTTGACAGCAATGGGAATCTTGTTTACCCCGAAAAATATCGGGTCCATGCGGTTGTTCACGGCGACACCCTCTGGAAAATTTCCGCTCAGTATCTCGGAGATGGCACCAGATACAGAGAAATTGTCAAACTGAACGGTTTGCCCTCCGATGTTATCTATAGCGGTATGAGACTGAAGATTCCCAACTAAGCACGAAGCCCATCGAGGAGAAAAATCTCTTCGGTGGGCTTATTTTTTGTCCTTTTTAGGGACCAAACGGCAGCCTCATGTCCGGTGGCAAGTGAGGGAGTCCTTTGGGGACAAGAGTTTCGCTCATTCTTTCGGCCAGAATCGGCATTCTTGTCCAGATGGGTCATTGAGGGGAGCCCTCAGAAGGAGGATGCCGAAATGACTAATCAACAGAAAAATCAAATTACCGTCCTGCGGTCACAGGGGTTCGGATATGCCACCATCGCAAAGGCTGTGGGTTTACAGAAAGGCACGGTCGTTGCATATTGTCGAAAAATAGGACTGACCGGCACAAAGGCTACGGACAACAGCCGAATCGATGTGGATGCCGATTTCTGCCTGCAATGCGGTGCGTTACTCACTCAGACTTCCGGCAGAAAGCGCATCAAGTTTTGCTGCAATAAATGCCGTATTACCTGGTGGAACTCCCACCCGGAAAAGGTCAATCGCAAGGCAGTCTACAGCTTCACCTGCGCCAACTGTGGAAAGTCATTCACGGCATACGGTAACGCCGGACGGAAATACTGCTCTCACGCTTGCTACATAGCCGACCGATTCAAAGGCGGTGATGGCGATGAGTGAGACTGCTTTTCAGGCAGAACTGCGGTATCAGACCGCAATTTCCATAGCAAAAAATCTCCGCAGGCAGGGACTTTTGACCGAAGAGGAATATACCGTAATTGATACAAAACTGCAGACTGAGTTCTCTCCGTCTTTGGGTACATTATTATCGGATAATGACTGGACTTTATAGCCTTTTAGAGTGATATA
>CALDMA010000168.1 GCA_937915075.1 uncultured Oscillospiraceae bacterium | reverse complement strand
AGACCGTACTGCTTGCAGTCTTACGGGTGCGACCCCTTGATTTTACTGGGTTTTCGAGGACTTTGCCTCTCGGTTAACCCATCTACTCACCCATTGTCCGATCCATTGCCTGCTGGACTCGTCTTAGGTGCAAATGCTTTGTTCACCACCGAAGACAACTGGTTGGGTTTATTATACTTCACTTTTGCATAAATGTCCATTGTAATTTTGCTGTGCTGGTGACCTGCCAAATACTGAACTGTTTTCGGATCCGCTCCGGAGTAAATCAGATTTGTGATATAAGTATGGCGCAGCTGATGTGGCGTTACCTGGAAATCAAGGCTGTAGACAACATCGCTGTTATGCGCTGCCTTTTCTCCCAGAACCGGTGTCACGGTGTGCGTGATTTTTTGGCCGTTCAGATACCGCACATAGGTACGCTCTTTGGTAGATCTCGTAACAATGTATTGCCATACCCGTTTGAATTGGGTATAGGACAGCGGCCCTCCATCGCGGTTGGCGATAACAAACTCTGAGTTGGATTGGGCTTTTGCCTCACGCAGACAGTCTGCCAACATCGGAGGAAGCGGAATGTCTCGTTTTGCCGCCTTTGTTTTCAGGTCTTTGGAGATCACCGGACGATTATGCTCTGAATGCCAGGCCCGCTGCACAGATAAATACGGCGTATCAGCATCAAGAAACACACAGTCCCATTTTAGAGCGAGGATCTCCTCGCGCCGCAATCCTGCATATAAGCCAATCATCACAAATACATATGGCGGAAGTCCTTTGATTGCAGCAAGCAGTTTTTCGACCTGTTCATCCGTAAGCGCTTCCCGATCATCCTGCGGCTTTCCGCCTTTAGCCGAAAGCTTTTCACAGGGACAGGAATCGATTATCTTGCTTTCAACCGCTGAGTAGAAGATGCATTTGTACAGCATCTGTACTGACCGATACACCGAGCTTGATTTTGTTGAAACATTCACCATAGCCAGCTTGATGTCGTCGGCCGTGACTTCGGCCATGTACATATGCCCCAGCGGAGCAATGATATAATTCTTCACCTTCGAAGTGTAGTCGATGAGTGTCGTAGTCCGAATCCGCGCAGACTGCATAGTAAGCCACCGTTCGCAATATTCTGCCACAGTTGGGGAAGCTCTGCGGAATGCAGCATTTTCAATCTGCTGCTTGGCTTCCTCAACCTTGTCGAAAAGTTCTTCCGGTGTTTTCGCATAAAGTGCTACTCGTTTGCCATCCGCATCTTCAATGCGTGTCCTGTAAAACTCAATTCCCTTTAACACGACGGTTCCGTAATTCGGAATTTCTCGCTTTTTTCGTGCCATTATAACACCTCCTACAATAATAATTACGGTTTAAGGCGCGGCAGCCAGCCGCGTCTTTTTCCATCTCAAAGCCGAAGCTGTTAGAATGGGAAAGTAAATGGCCTGACCCATATCACCTTGGGCCAACCCGCCCGTCGAGGAGTCCGTCAGCCGCCTCCTCGTATTATTTCCCAAAGGCTACAAGAGGGATGCTGCAAGTCATTTTTTCTTTTTGGGACTGCGTGGCTTGCGATATGTCAGGTTGTTTTCGGCCGGTTTTGCTTTTCTGGTGCACTTTGCCACATATTCCTGTAGAGCCGTTTCCGTAAAGTACACACACCCGTTCGGAACATATTGGACATAGGATATCAGCCCACTCTGTCTGGCAGCATCTAAAGTAGCAATACTGACGCCCAGAATTTTCGCTGCCTCTTTGCGTGTAATCAGTTTTTCCATATGCGCATTTATCCTTTCCCTAATTTTGTTAACCTCCAATTCCACGGTAATAAATGCGCTTTTGCAATGGCACCGAATCATGGCCGCCAGTGCAAAGTTGCTAATTTGCCAACTCATATATAAGCTCACTATATTACACTTGCAATCAGAGTCATTTACAGCAAAAGTTTTCTCCTGAAGATACAGCTTCCCTCCGCCTGTGGCGAACAGGTCCATGGATATTTCATCCCCCCGCCTTCATTATGGCCGGGCCGCGAATTACGGAAGTATCATTATTACCTCTGGCGGATCATCGCGCATACGGGTGCCACCCGTATTTATGTGCTCTTGGATATGGCTGCAGGCCAAATGGATAGCCGCTTGCCGCCAGAGGAACGAGAGGGGCTGCTATGCAGTTTTCAAGGTGCCTATAGGGATGTCTTCATAGGATAAGAACACTTGAAAACTGCAGAATCTAATGTCCTTAAAAGAAAAATTTGAAAGGCTCCGGCAAAATGCCGGAGCCAAATTCTAAATATGAAATTCGGAAATATGCTGAACGATATGAAGCAGGATGTACTGCCTACAGTCCTCATCGAGTCGGCCGGCATAGCTGCTCAGCCGATTGATCAGCGGCATATAGAGTGACAGCAATGTGTCCAACGCCTCACGGTCACCACTTATGGCAGCCTCCAGAATTGCCCGAAATTCTATGTTCGTCATTTTTCACGCTCCTTTATAAGGCGCTCCCGAAGGCGCTTTATAGCAAGGGAACGCTGGTTGTATACATGCTGAACCGAGCAGTGAAGCTTTTGGGCGATCTCCGTTGGCGAAAGTTCATCCACAAACAGCAGCTCTAATATGCGCCTTCGCATAAGTGGGAGTTCCCTGAACGCATCGGCTAAATGCTGTTCCGCAAAATCAAAACTGCCGGAAATGGCTCCTGCTTCTGACATCAGCGTGTCTGTCACCGGTAAATCGATCTCGTCAATAGATACAGTCTTCGGCCTTTTGTCTTCGATGCGCAGGTAGTTTTTCTGCGCATTCTGCGCGGTAATTACGATCCATCTTGTAAACCGGCCGCGCAGTTCATCCTTTGTGCTCGTGGGTGACATTTTTTACGCCTCCTTCGGCGCATGCCACCCTGGCAAAGGAAATCAAAACATGCCTTGATGGCATGCTGAATTCTGTGTTATACGAGAAGCGGGGATAGGCTTGGGCGAGAGCATGACGCATCAACTCATTGGAATCACCTCCTTCCCGTACATACAGGCGTTTTGATTATAAAAGCGCCCATCCGTTTACAGCTTTGTAACTGTAAAACAGATGGGCGCCCGTCAGGACAAAACTGTCCTGCTTCACCACGATATTGATCCAGACGGAATTCTTCCCTTGGAAAGGTAGAAACAGCCGCAGCAAACCGCAATCATATTTGCGGAAAGGATAACTACATTTCCATTGATCAGAGCCTGTAAACAACATAAAAACCGAACCTCCTTCTGTGGACACAGTTCGATAATTCTATTGTGTTTGTACGTCCGCACAGTTTGCCGGCCAGCTTTCCTCATGTTGTGTGAATGACCGGAGTCAGCGCCCTCAGCTTTTAATTTGAGGGCAGCCTATTTTCTCCTCCTCATTACGAATTTTGATTCAACAACCGATTTTTCTCAAAAAAACACGCAAGGTTATCCCGCAAAAACCGGACAGCCTTACGTGTTCGTTGGCCGTGCAGAGTATGATGACTGTACGGCGTCAGATTTTCAATTGTCACTAATAAGGTATATACTTGCTTGCAAATTGAAGCAGCACCGTTTTGCCCCTACTCCTGTGCTTCCTCAATGATGTCAAGCAGTCTCATGACCAGATCGCAGGCAAGCACTTTTGTTTGCACCGGGAATTTATCAATACGCTCATAAAAATCGTGCAGGAGGACCTGTTCCTTGTAGTCATAAGAATCCAACAGGAGCTGATCCACGGTTGTGTGAAGTATATTTGCGACGGACACTAACATTTCGATGCTGATCCCGCCCTTGCCATTTTCAATTTTACCGATATGACTGCTTGTGCAATTCAGCATTTCGGCAAATTTATCCTGCGTGATTCCGAGGTTCTGTCGCAGCGCCTTAATGCGCTTTCCAAGAGCTATTCTATCCACCAGCATCGTCTCCCTTTATATTTTTATTTTACAAAAAAGAGGCGTGCCGCAGAAGCGATTTTTAGTCCATTATACGCCTTAATAATGCGCCTTTCTGCCTATAAATAGCTTATCTAACATTATGATAAC
>CALDMA010000167.1 GCA_937915075.1 uncultured Oscillospiraceae bacterium | reverse complement strand
CAGAACACCGCGTTGCTTTATAACCGCCCATTCCTCTTCGGGGGCAAGCCAAGGTGGAAGATGATCACCCCTTTCCGCAACCTTCCGCTTGATCTCAGCGGTGATTTCACGGATGCGGGCATGAAGTGCGTCTGCGTCCAGCGTTGCATCCACGCGGCGAATCGTCAATCCGTCTTCGCTGCAGGCGGACAGCGCCGTTTGCAGGTCGATTTCGCGTGCGGCGTCCTTGAGCCGGTTGTCCTTGTGATATGCTTCGTCGCACTCTACACCGTAGTTAATCTGCGGAAAATAGAGATCGATCAACGCATATCCATTGGAACGGCGGACATATTGCTGCGTTACCGGCTTGATGTTCAGATCATCCAGCCTTGCCCAAATCGCGTTGACAACATAGTTTTCCTTCTCTTTGTCCTTGGTATGGTGCGAAAACATGCGGTAGAGGTAATCTTGCTTCCATACACGGCCATTTTCTGACATCATAAAAGCCTCCCCATTTCAATGTTTAGACAATCGGTGTCGTAAGAATTTCTATATCTCGGGATAAATTTACATCAAGGTCATCAAACATTTTGTCGGTATCATAACCGCCCAGCACGCAAGCTTTTAGCAGTACGATATCGCTTAGGCTAAGCGCACCGGTCAGCCAAAACTCCTGTTTCTCGAAATTGCCAAACCCCTCAGCGCTGCGATTTATAGAAAACGCGCCGGAACAAAAATTATCGTAATATAGAATACCAATCTTTTGGAAGTGACTATCCACCAATTTAGCAATATCATGGATGAACTCCGCTCTATTGCATTGCAGCTCAAAGAGAGCTTTCTCACCGGACTCATCGGACCAGCCAACGACACGCAGTTTCCCATCGTCGCTAAAGAAGTCAATACCGATGTGGTCGATTTCATCCTCGATTGTAACATGCTGGTTTACTTGGTGCTTTGCAGCTTCCTGTGCGTCCTCATTGGAATCATCTTTTGACAATGCGATTTTCAGTATTCTTTCAAAGTATCTTTGAGCGTGCCGACACACGATGGAATACTCATTTTCTCTGTTGGAAAAGGTCCATCGATAGAGCGGCCACCGCCATTCGCCGGGGGAAAACCCTAAATAATCAATCTTGACAATACTCATAGGAATCTCCATTCTACAAGCTCTGCTATTGGGCTACTTGCAAGGAACTGCTTTATTACCGGAACATCCTCGATATCAATGACGCCTATTGCAATTTGGCTGCCATGTTCTGTCAGATTCCGAATCGTCTGGCACAGTTGCGTCTGGCATTGTGTTTTTCCTTTGAAATCATAATCGATATTGTCGAAAGCAAACAGCGCTGCGCCGCTCGAAAGGAGTTGTGTAGTTAAGTCTGCTTTTTCCCCTGCGCATGCACTTTTGGCACAATTGACGACCATATCCAAAATCTCGTCTGCATGAAAGAATCGTGCATTTTGATCGTTTACAAGCTTTTTGAGTTGATATGTTTTCCCAGAACCGCTTTTTCCAGAAAAAACAAGAATCTTGCCGTGTACCATTTGTCCTCCTTTGTCAATGACATCAAAGTGCCTTTTTAGAGCGGTTGTGGGTAAGGAAAAAAGAGGACACATATATTAATCACAACAACCGCCCCCATTGTCCTGCCATTCCGAATTCAGTATTATTGCAAATATCTGTTCTTTCCGATGCTGTCTATCACCTCTTCCCGCAGCCACTCCGGTTCCACGACTTCCACATACGGCAGGTATTGCAGCGCCCAGAATTTGACACCGCGCGGCGGTGCGGTAAAGCTGACGGAAAATGTATTTTCATCTCGCTCACGGAGCTGTATATCCGTGCCAAATCGGTCGATCACATCGTCGAGGATCGTGCGGTCGCAGTACATGACGATGCGCTCCGGCTTACCGACATAGGCATAAACGGCGTTCTGCGCCTCCTGACGGACGGCGGCAGTCTCGCTGCGCGGCTCGTCCAAAAGCTGAATGTCCCTCATGCGGTCAATGCGGTACAACCGCGTGGATGGCGCATGGTCAGGGACACAGACAAGGTAATACCGCTCATTCATGTAGACCATTTCATAAGGACTGAGCGTATAGGTCTTTGTCTCGTGCTGCTTTTTGTCCAGCCCGTAGTGGAGATAGCCGAGTCTGACCTTTTTCTTCTGTTCAATGGCTTCGTCCAACTGCTCAATGCTCCAGAATACCTGCCGATTGTCGGTCTTACGGTCCTGCCGTGCGATGGTCAGGTAGCGATAACGCTTTCTCTGATGGATACTCAATGCCTTTTGCAGCTTTTGGACAAGCTGTTCCGTCTGCTTCGCAGGGATGAAGGGAAAGGAATATACCGCATCGGTCAGCAGAAGGACTTCCGCCTGCTCCAACTCACGGCCGCGGAGGTAATAGCCGACACCGTTATCCTCGTAAATGGAGACATCGTAACCGAGTTCGATCAAAAGTGCAACGGCCCCGTAAACGGTGCGGCGGTCGATTTTAATGCCGTAGAGGGACTGCATCTTTGCAATGATCTCCCGCATGGGCAGAATATGTTCCGCATCGGAATACTCCTTTAGAACCTCCAAAAGACAGATGGCATTGGCTTTTTCCGTCAGCATAATGCAGTCCCTCCCATGTTGTTTTTACTTTAGCACCGGCCACTTAGCCCAATTAGAGCAGGAAGAACTGCAAAATTTCGTACTGCCCCGATTGGAACCGATTGGAATTTGGCATTTGGCATTTGGCGCTATTGCTGGTCGGCTCCGAAGAATTTCCGGAATTCACCAGATTGCGGCTTCCGGTCCAATAAGCGCAAGTGGCGCAGACCTTGTTTGTTTTGGAATAATGCATAAGGACATCTCCTCTCATAGTATAGCATCAGTTGTGATGCTTGCATAGATGCTATCATAAGAGGGTGTACAAAAGTCTGTATCGACATCTTCTGCTATATAAAAAGCTATCCCTGTGGTTCAACATTATTCTCCGGCAGCGGGACCGGTCTCCGCATCATACGATGGACGGCCCTCCACAGCTGAAGCCTGCTGCTGGGGTAAGCTGCCTTCATCTTCTCGACCGCACGGTTCTTCGCCTTCTCCACGGTGGACTCCTTCATCATGTGGTACATCCCAATCTCTTTCAAAGTTGCCTCCGGGTATCCGAACACGCCGTAGGCTTTGCCGAGGATATCCCTGTCCTTCTTCGGCAGGGCATCGAACAACTCACGGAGAAGCTCCATGCAGACCTTGCGATGCACAGCCTGCCCCGCCGAAACAAAGCGTACAAGGTGGAAAGCATCAAAAAGAGCTGCTGACATAACAACACACAACATCTAAACGGTTTATAATGGCGTAAAATACCTTCCTTCTATAAATTTCGAAACAGCTTCCTTAATTTCTTCTCCATGTCCTTCCATCAAGTGTCCACCGCTTTCAAAAGGAATAAAGGTACAATTCGGAATTCTTTTGACAGCTTTTTCGGTATCTGAATAGCTTATCAATTTATCATCTTTTGCTTGAAAAGCCAATGTTGGCACTTGCAAATCTTCAATATGATAATCGTCATAATTCTTTGTCATATCAAGATTGGTTACAGAGGCATCTAATACAACACCATCTTTTCTCTCGCTGACAGGAAGCATACTGTAAATCGTAGACGGCTCCATACCCATAATCGGCTCAAATAGTGGGCTAATAAGAAACATCGTAAAGTCTTTGCACAAAAATGCAGGCGGTCCCGCATATTCAGAATATTTCTCTGGCTTTTCTGCAAAAGGCATTGCAGAACAGTATAAAATCAGCCCCTTTGTGCGTTCTGGATAATCCAAAGCAAAACGGATAGCAACGCTTCCGCCTGCTGATGTTGCAAGTAGATACACCTTGTTAATACCTAATTTATCAAGTAGCTCCACATAGGCTGTTGCTTGCTCGGCAGGCGTTCCGCCGCCCAAAATATCGCTGCCTAAATATCCAAACCGAGATGGTGCGATAATCCTGTAATCAGAACTTAAATCTTTGCAGGTGTCGTAGGCTTGGTCGTAGCCACCGAATATCCCATGGACGGACAAAATCACTTCACCTTCGCCAGTGTCAACATAGCTCATCTTTCCGTAACTCAAATTAACCGTTTCTGCCCCATAAGTGGCAAGTCGTTCTTTACTTTCATTCACGGCAATATTACACCTTATTCCTTGAACAATAAGATGCACCGCAAGTAAAAGCAGAATACCTCCGACGATATATACCCACATCTGTTTATACCAAGCCTTTCTTCCCATCGTTAGTGTTCCTTTATCCCATAAGTTATGTTCAGGACAACAGAAAGACTATCTCTACCGCGCAGCATCATCCTCCGGTGGTGGGATTGGTCGCCGCATCATACGATAAACGGCTTTCCACACCTGAAGCCTACTGCCAGGATACGCCGCTTTTAGTTTTTCAACAGCGCGGCTTTTCGCCTTCTCCACGGCGGACTCCTTCATCATGTGGTACATCCCGATTTCTTTCAAGGTCGCCTCCGTGTATCCGAACACGCCGCAGGCTTTGCCGAGAATATCTCTGTCCTTCTTCGGCAGGGTGTCGAACAGCTCCCGGAGGAACTCGATGCAGACCTTACGGTACACGACCTGCTCTGCCGAAGCGGTGAGCATCCCCGACATCAGCCGCTCATAGGGATCACCGTCATAGTCCTTCGGGACAAGGTCATGCACACCGAGGAAATGCGTATTGTAACGAACATAACAGTTGGCGCGAGCCGCGGAGATGTTCAGTTCCTCTGCAATTTCATCAACATTCTTCCACTCCGCGTGGTGCAGCCGCTGCGCCTGACGGACGCCAGCCATCTCATCCTTGCTCAGAGCCATGCAGCCCATGTTCTGTTCCAGCCAGCGCGTCATGCGTCCTTTGAGGTGCGGGTAGAGATAGGTGCTGAGGGCGGCGCGGCTCTCGTCATATTCTCTGCTCTGTATCCGTGTCAGGAGTTCCATGGCGCCCTCACCGCAGAGGTCGTCCAAAACCGTTTTCGTGTACGCGGAAAACTGGCTCGGATGATGTTTATCTACCGCCAGGCAATTAAACTCAGCTGCGGCTTCCTTGGCAATGCTGCGGATCAGACCGAGATTTTTATGATACAGCTTTTCCAGCGCGGTCTCATCGCCGTCATAGTAGTGATGGAGCAGTTCCTCGTTGGTCATGGACCATCACCCGCCCTTGCCTTCGGCGGACGGCCCCTCGGATTGGCCGTCCTGGTGATCCCGCAGTTCTGATAAACACGTTCAGAGAAAATGCTCTGCTCAAACGCATCCACGGAGGTGTCCACGTCACGCAGGGCATCGTAGAGCAGGTCGCGCACATAGTCCTTGGCTTTTCTTGCGTCCTCTTGTGAGATCGCACCCCGCTGCATATCCTTCGTGATGCGGGAAAAGGCGGTCACCTTGGCTTTTACCTTTGGGATGTCCTTCGCCAACTCCTTCTGTACCTCTACCGTACCGAACTGCCGACAGGTGTAGCTGGGGGCGTAGGGGCATTCCCCCTCACAGTACAGAGCGTGGACGCCGCTTTTCAGCAGAAAGTACCGCCCACAGATGATGCAGCGGCGGATGTTGTGTCCGCTGTTCAGCGCCAGCATATAATCCGCTTTCATCAGCGCCTGCAAGCTGTCGGTCACATGCTCCTGGCAGATAGCGGCAGAGCCGTCCGGCAGCTGCCGCGGCACATAGGAAAGCGCATAATCATCATGTGTTCGGTAGCAATCGCCGCTGTTGCGGATGGGATTGATGATGAGCTTCTCCGCGATGCGTTCATCGTTGTAGAAGCCATAGAGTGCCGCGGCATAGTCCTCCGGGCTGTTATGCTTCAGCTTGGACAGACTGAACTGGATGAAGTTCCGAATGGTGCCGTTGAAGGCGCGGATGTCGTGAAGGTATGTCTCATAACGGCGTATACGCTTTTTGTAGTAACGCCATGTGTCCCTGGTAGGGCCGATGGCACGAAGCATTTCATAATAAAAGGCATCCCCTCTTTCCAAATCCGCCTCGCTCGGATGGAACAGGTCAAGCGGAGCATATTCGCCGCGCTCAGAAATCTCATTCGCCACGCGCTCAAGTCGTTTCCGTTGTACTTCCTCTGACGGCACGTGCTCCTCTTTCGGAAGCAAATCGAACTGTCCCGTGATCTCCCGTATAACAGAGAAGAAAGCATCCTCGCTCTCGTCCAGCAGCAGGCGGAACACGGTATAGCAGCGCAGCGCCTCACAGAGCGCTGTCAGATCCTCGTTCAACTTCCACCAAAGTGCGGTGTCCTCGCTCTGCTCGTACTCTTCCATAAGGCTGGTGATAAGCTTCATGCGTTTGTCCATGGGCTGATATTCGTCCGGTGATAGGTTCAGCAGATCAGCGGTCAGCATACCGGCGGTGAACTGCTGGCCGTATAGCTCCAGCGTACTGCCATAGGTGTAGAAAATGATGCTGCCTTCCATGTGTAACCCTCCCTGCCGAAATCTGTCCTACCTGACTTTTAATCTGTCCATGCTTTTTCTCAGCATAGCATAAATTCCTCCACAATACAAGCAGAGGGGAAAAACCACGCGCCGTCCCGTGGCCGCTTCCCTCTGCATTTTATTTCGCTCCCATCATACCGATGGGAGCAATATTTTTAAGGAGGAATTTTTCATGCAAGCAAAAAGCACTCGTCCGCTGCAAACCATCGACGCGGACACACTGCAAAGCACCGCCTATGAACCGCTTCAATTTGTCGTAGCCGATCTGCTTCCGCAAGGACTGCACCTGCTGGCAGGCGCACCGAAGATCGGCAAATCGTGGCTGGCACTATACCTATGTCTGCGCGTCGCGCAAGGCGAACCGCTCTGGACATTTGCCACGCGCCGGTGCGAGGTGCTGTATCTCTGCCTTGAGGACAGCTTCCCTCGCATCCAAAGCCGCCTCTTCGATCTCACGGAGGATGCGCCGCCCACGCTGCACTTCGCCGTCATGTCCGAGCAGCTTCACAACGGACTGGTGGAACAGATCGAGCAGTTCCTGACGGAGCACCCAGCAGCAGGGCTGGTCGTCATCGACACGCTCCAACGCATCCGCGCCGCGGGTAACGACGCGAATCCCTACGCTAACGACTACCGCGACGTCGGCGTCCTCAAAGCGCTGGCGGACAAGCACCGCATCGCCATCCTGCTGGTGCATCACCTGCGAAAGATGAACG
>CALDMA010000166.1 GCA_937915075.1 uncultured Oscillospiraceae bacterium | reverse complement strand
CTCGTTGCCGTAATTCTTTCCTGCCTTTGCCATTTGTCTTCTCCGTTTCCATAGGATACTATTCCTTGTATATTATAGCCGCTCCGTCCCACAATAGCAAGTGTTTTGATGCGCGCCCGCACCGCGCCCCGCGCCTGTTAAAAAGTCGCGCAGCATTCTCAAAAAGTTTTTGTACCGGTCAAAAAATAATCGAGCGTCAACCTGTAAATTTCTTGTAAAATCAGGGTTATTCACAGTTTCCACAGAGTTATCCACATTCATTATGTCAACACAAAATCATGCAAAAAATGCGCTTTTTCTCTCCCTTTCGTCCTCTTGCAATGTGCGCGCGGGTGTGCTACCATAGGCGCAGAAAATCCGCGTGCGCTCCATTCCGCACGCAGGCAAGGAGGACCCATTCCATGCAGGCATTTGAATTTTACTGCCCGACTAAGATCTATTTCGGCAAGGGCGCGGAGGCCCGCGTCGGCGAGGCGATCAAGCACTTCGGCGGCACGAAGGTCTTTATCGTCTACGGCGGCCACAGCGCCGTGAAGAGCGGGCTTATCGCACGCATCGAGCAGACGCTCACCGACGCGGGGCTCGAGCACACGAGCTTCGGCGGCGTGCAGCCCAACCCGCGCCTGTCCCACGCGCGCGAGGGCGTGCAGAAGGCGCTCGCCTTCGGCGCGGACTTCATTCTCGGCGTCGGCGGCGGCAGCGTGATGGACACGTCCAAGGCCATCGCCCACGGCGTTGCCAACCCCGAAACGGACATCTGGGATTTCTGGAGCAAGAAGGCGGCGCTTACCAAAACGAGCAAGCTCGGCGCGGTGCTGACCATCTCCGCCGCCGGCAGCGAGACGAGCGACAGCGCCGTGCTCACGAACGATGAGACGACGCTCAAGCGCGGCCTGAACACCGATCTGCAGCGCCCGCTCTTCGCCATCATGGACCCCGAGCTGACCTATACGCTCCCGCGCTATCAGGTCGGCTGCGGCGTGGTGGACATTATGATGCACACGCTCGAGCGCTACTTCAACCCCGGCCATCCCTCCAACCGCATGACCGACGAGATCGCCGAGGGCCTGCTGCGCACGGTGATCGACGCGGGCCGCGTCGCCATGCAGGACAGTCATAACTATGACGCCATGAGCGAGATCATGTGGGCCGGCTCCCTCTCGCACAACAACCTCACAGGCCTCGGCGGCGTGAAGGACTTCTCCGTGCATCAGTTCGGTCACGAGCTCTCCGGTATGTTCGACGCCGCGCACGGCGCGACGCTCTCGGTCATGTGGCCGCAGTGGGCGCGCTATGTGGTGGACACCGATCCCGCGCGCTTCGCGCACTACGGCGAGGCCGTTTGGCGCCTTACCCGCAAGGACAGCGAGAGCGACCGTGACCTTGCCCTCCGCGCCATTGACACGACCGAGGAATTTTTCCGCTCCATTGGTATGCCGACCACCTTCACCGAGCTCGGCATCGGCGTGCTCAGCGAGGAACAGCTGCGCGAGCTTGCCGAGCGCTGCACCTTCTTCCACACCCGCGTTGTCGGCAAGTTCTGCCCGCTCGATTACGACGGCATCCTCGCCGTCTACCGCATGGCAAACAAGTAAACCGCATACCGCGAAAAATGCGTGCCGGACGGCGCGCATTTTCCTATCCCATCAGCATCAGCACCGCGCCGTACACCACGCTCGCGAGCGTGCCGAACACGATCACCGGCCCCGCGATGATGAACATCTTCGCCGCCATGCCGGTGATGATGCCCTCGGCCTTGAAGTCGATGGCGGGCGAGACGACGGAGTTGGCAAAGCCCGTGATCGGCACGAGCGTGCCCGCGCCCGCGAAGCGGGCAAGGGAATTATACAGGTTCAGCCCCGTGGTCAGCGCCGCTAAAAAGATAAGCGTGATGGAGGTCGCGGTGCCCGCGTCGGTCTTGTCGAGCCCGAGGGACTTGTAGCCGTTTAGAATGAGCTGACCGAGCACGCAGATCGCGCCGCCGATCAGAAAGGCGAGCGCCGTATCCTTCCGGATGGGCGACTTCGGCGCTCTTTCCTTGATATACGCCTGGTATTCCTGCGGTGACATATCCATAAGATCACTCCTTCCGGCATAGCATTTCCGGCGGGAGTATTTTTATCCATCGTTGCCTTTCCCCGCAAAATCGGCTACAATGGTCGCGAGGTGATTCCATGCGCTCACTTGGGCTTTACATCCACATTCCGTTCTGCAAAGCGAAGTGCATTTACTGCGACTTCTACTCCCTGCCGCGCGCCGAGGGGCAGATGGACGCTTATGTCTCCGCGCTGACCGCGCAGCTCGCCGCATGGCGGGAGCGCGCGGCGGACTGCACCGCAGACACCGTTTACTTCGGCGGCGGCACGCCGAGCTATCTCGGTCCCGACCGCCTGCGCCGCCTTCTGGACGCTGTTTTTCAAAGCTACCGCGTCGCCCCCGGCGCGGAGATCACGCTCGAGGCCAACCCCGACAGCGCACAGGACATCTCCGCCCTGCGGCGGCTGCGCGCCGCGGGCTTTACCCGTCTCTCGCTCGGGATGCAGTCCGCGGACGACGCGGAGCTGCGGCGCATCGGGCGCGTCCACACGCACGCGCAGACCGTCCGCGCGGTGGAGAACGCCCGCGCCGCGGGCTTTGACAATTTGAGCCTCGACCTCATCTACGGTCTGCCCGATCAGACGATGGCTCGCTGGCAGGCGAACCTTGACGCCGCGCTCGCGCTCGCGCCCGAGCATCTTTCCTGCTACGGGCTCAAGGTCGAGGAGGGCACGCCGCTCTTTGCGCGGCGCGAGCGCTTCACGCTGCCGGACGACGACACGCAGGCGGATATGTACCTCTCCGCGGTCGAGCTTCTCGCGCGGCGGGGCTATGAGCAATACGAAATTTCCAACTTCTGCCGCCCGGGACGCCCGTCCCGCCACAACAGCCGCTACTGGGCGCTCGCGGAATACCTCGGCTTCGGCCCCGGCGCGCACAGCGACTTCGGCGGCGAGCGCTTTGCGCTCGCGCGCGATCTTGACGCCTATCTCGCGGGGCGCACCGTCTATTCCGAACGCTCCGCACCCTCGGCGCGCGAGCGGGAGACCGAGCGCGTCATGCTCGCGCTCCGCACAGCCCGCGGCGTCGCCGCGGATACGCTGCCGGGGGTCGCCCAAAGCATTCTTCAACGCTGTGAAACCTACGGTCTCGCCCGTCTTTCCGATGGCTTTTATAGTCTCACGCCCCGCGGCTTTCTGGTCTCCAACGCCATCCTCGCGGATATTTTGGAAGCAATGGAGCTTTGACGGAACTTTTTTCCGCCTTTCTTCGTCTTTACTTTTAAGAGCCGTCATGGTATAGTAACGTTATGTCAACTTTTTGCTATGCAAAAGCATCGCAAAACAGGTATGTGCCGTATTTCAAAAGGAGATCACTATGAAAGCACTGTCCCGCAAATGCACCGCCTTCCTCTTATCCCTCACCCTGCTGCTGACGCTCGCGCCGACGGCGCTCGCCTCCGAGGCGCTGGGCGACGACCTTGATCTGCGCTCGACGACGCTCAACCGCGGCACCGAGCTCGGCGAGGGCACGTTCTGGAGCAGCACCTATTCCGACCTGCGGCAGGAAAACTACGTCGTCTATACGCCGAACACAAGCGTGACGCCCATCGTCACCTACGGCGATTACACCACCGCGACGAGCACGGTCTCCGCCGCCGCCGGGAAGCTGGAGGAGCAGGGGCTGCGCGTGGTCGCCGGCATCAACGGCGACTACTACGATACGCTCAACGGCGCGCCGCTCGGCACGGTGATGACCGACGGCGTGCTACGCGTCGCCTCCACGAGCAACTATGCCGTCGGCTTCCGCGCGGACGGTACGGCCATCCTCGGCGCACCGGCGCTGACGATGCAGGCCGAGAGCGCCAACACGTCCTTTTCCATCGCCGCCGTCAATCAGGCGGTCAACAGCTTTATCTGGGGCGTTCCGGCCATGGTGTGCTACCCCTACGGCGGCATCTCCCTCTACCCCTACGATTTCAACGCCCGCCGCTCCACCGGCACCAACGCTGCGGGCTATGACGTGGTCTGCTCGGCGGTCGACGGCCGCCTGAGCATCGGCGAAACGCTGACGCTCACCGTGGACGAGATCCTGCCCGAGGCCACCGACACCACCGTGAGCGAGGGCAAATACGTCCTGACGGCAAACCTCCTCTCCGGCGAGGAGAACCTCGCTCTGCTGCGCGCGCTCGCGGTCGGCGACACGCTGACCGTCACCGTCCGCGCGGCGGACGAGGGCTGGAACGATGTGGACTACATGATCGGCGCACTCTATCAGCTCGTCGAGAACGACGAGGTCTGCAAGGGCCTTGAGGCCGGCGCCGCGCCGCGCACCGCCATCGGCCAAAGGGCCGACGGCAGCATCGTGCTCTACACCATCGACGGCCGTCAGAAGGGCTACTCCATCGGCGCGAGCCTGACGCAGGTCGCGCAGCGCATGGTCGAGCTCGGCTGCGTGACCGCGCTGAGCCTGGACGGCGGCGGCTCGACGACTCTGTGCGTCACGCTGCCGGAGGACAGCAATGCCGGCGTCTACAACACCCCCTCCGAGGGCAGCCTGCGCGCCGTGACGAACCACATCTTCCTTGTCGCGTCGAATGAGCCGAGCGGCACGCTCGACCACATCGCGCTGCGCACGGAGAGCGACCGCGTGCTCGCGGGCGCGCAGGTCCTGCTCCGCGCCGCCGCCATCGACACGAACTACATCCCCATGGATAAGGAGGTCTCCATCGCGAGCGACCGCGGCAGCGTGCGGACCGACGAGCTGGGCAATACGGTCCTGACTGTGCCGAAAACCGCCGGCACCGTGACCGTCGGCGCAAAGGCCGGCGGCAAATACACCACCGCCGAGGTCCGCGTGGTCGAAACGCCGGACGAGATCCGCCTCGGCAAGAGCGGCACGCTCACCGAGCTGCGCGTCTCCCCCGGCGCGAGCGTCGAGCTGACCGCGCAGGCTTACCAAAACCACCTCTCCCTGCTCGCGCAGAACACCTGCTTCACCTGGACCACCGAGGGCGGCGTCGGCACGGTCGATGAAAACGGCGTCTTTACCGCCGCCGACCATGCCGCCTACGGCAGCCTGACCGTCCGGGCGGGCGAGACCACGCGCACCATCCCCGTTTACGTCACCTCCGATCCTCTGGTCCTGCTCGATGGCTTCGAGGGCGAGCAGACCGTCCTGACCCAAAATACCGACAAGAGCTTCGTCCGCTTCGGCGCCGCCTCCGCACGCTGGGACTATCGCGCCGAGCACGCCCCCGAGAACGCGGAGGAGCTCCTTCTGAGCGTGGAGCAGACCTATGCCGTCCCCTCCGGCTATGACCGTGTAACGCTCTGGGTCTACGGCGACGGACAGGGCGAGGCGCTCGCCCTCACGACCGACGCGGGCGAAACGGATGTCGCCGCGATCGACTTCACCGGCTGGCAGCAGCTTACCTTTACCCTCCCCGACAAAGCCGCGAGCATCACCGGCTTCGCCCTGCGCCTGCCGTCGGCTCTGAGCGGCACGCTGTACCTCGATCAGCTCGTCGCGGCCCGCGAGGGCATGAGCGATACCACCGCGCCGGAGATCTCCGTCTCCCTCTCCGAGGACGGCACAGCCCTGACCGGCAAGGTCTTTGACGCCGTGGACGGCGGCTCGCTCACCACGCTGCGCGTGACGCTCGACGGCAAGGCGCTCAGCTTCACCTACGACCACCAGACCGGCGCGCTCCACGCCGCGCTGCCCGCCGCGGACGGCAGGGCGCACCGCATCGCCGTCATCGCCGGCGACGCGAGCGGCAACCTCGCCCGCACCGGTATAAGCATCACCCCGTCGGAGCTGTCCGCCGCCTTCCCCGATACGGACGGTCACTGGGCCAACGCCGCCGTGAGCTTCCTGAAGGCGAGCGGTGTCACCACCGGCGACGATCTGGGTAACTTCAACCCCGACAGCCCCATCACCCGTCAGGAATTTGCCGTGCTGCTCTGCCGCTGGCTCGCGCCCGCGCAGGACACCTCCTCCGTTGAGCTGCCCTTTGCCGACAGCGACAGCATCGCCGACTGGGCGAAGGACGGCGTGCGCACCATGTATGCCCTCGGCGTAACGAAGGGCAGCTACGACGGCTACGGCCGGCTCTGCTTCCTCCCCACCGCGACCATCAGCCGTCAGGAGGCGCTGACGATGCTCGGCCGTCTCCTTGATCTGGGCTACGCCGCGCCGGAATGGAGCTTCACCGACAGCGACGCCATTGCGGACTGGGCGCGTGAGCACATCAATACGCTCTGCGCGGTCGGCGCGCTCTCCGGCTACGCCGACGGCGGTATCCACCCCACCGAGCCCATCACCCGCGCGCAGGTCGCCGCGACGCTGTTCAGCATGACGTAAAAAAAGCAGGCAGCTCTTGCCGAGCCTTCGGCAAGAGCTGTCTGCGTGATTGTGTGGAGGGACGTTCGTCCCCTGGTATAGAAACCGCCTTCGGGCGGTTTTTATCGTTTCTTACTCGTTCTCGAGCATCCGGTAGCCCACGCCGATCTCGGTGAATATGTACTCGGGCGCGGCGGGATTCTTCTCGATCTTGCGGCGGATGTTCGCCATGTTGACGCGCAGGATCTGATTGTCCGCCTTGGCCTTGGGGCCCCAGATCTCGCGGATGAGGAAATCGTAGGTCAGTACCTTGCCGGCGTATTTGCCCAGCAGCGCCACGATCTTGAACTCGTTGAGCGTGAGGTGGACGTCCTCCCCGCGCATGAGGACATGGTGCTTGTCGTAGTCGATGGTCAGGTCGCGGACCGTATACTTCCCGGACTGCGCGATGGAGTCGTTATCAAGGCCCGTGCGCGTATGACGGATGGCCGTGCGGATGCGGGCGAGCAGCTCACTCGTCCCGAAGGGCTTTTCGATGTAATCGTCCGCGCCGAGATCGAGCGCCGCGACCTTGTCGCCCTCGTGCGTGCGCGCGGAGACCACGATGACCGGCACGCTCGACCAGGCCCGCACCTGCTTGAGCACCTCCATGCCGTCCATGTCGGGAAGGCCAAGGTCAAGAATGATCAGGTCGGGACAATGCGACGAGATCATCGACAGCGCCTCCTTCGCGCCGCCCGCCATGAGCGTATCGAAGCCGTTGGCGGTCAGAATGGTGGACATGAAATTCTTGATGTTCTGCTCGTCCTCGACGATCAATACCTTATCCCTGATCTTCATCCTCTTTTTCCTCCTTGAGCGGCAGGTAGAAGCGGAACTGTGCGCCGCCCTCCGGCCTGTTTTCTGCGGTGATCCTGCCGCCGTGCGCCTTGACGATCGTCTGGCAGACGGAAAGACCGATGCCCATATTTTTCTTCATATCAAAGCCGCCGCTCTTCTCGCCGGAAAGCGAGCCGTT
>CALDMA010000165.1 GCA_937915075.1 uncultured Oscillospiraceae bacterium | reverse complement strand
AGTTATCGTAGAATTTTTTGAGCCGCTTGTTGCCGAAGCCGAACTGCTCACGCAGCTCCCACAGAACCAGAGCGTCGATCTCTCGGATATGCTTTCGATCGTACTCTGCGAGCTGTCGCTGTATCTCCATGTCCATAGCCTTTTTCTCGGCAGCGGACATCACGGCGCCGAACACTCTTTTTCCGGCTTTCTTTACTTTCATGAACGGGTCCTCCTATGATCCAGTTTTCTTTTGCGAAGAACATCGGAACTCCGAAGAAAAGAGAAAGGAGAAAGACTGTACCATCCTTCTCCAAAATAACGACCGGCAAAGAAGCCAGTACCATCAATACCGCGTAGATCTTGTTGCGGATCAGTTCGCGCTTCCACATAATCATTACTCCTTTATCAGTGCGATGTTGGCAGAATGAACCAGGTATGTAGTTCCGTCGATTTTTACCTGAATCTGATCGCCGTCATCATAGTCTTTCCAGCTCTCGATTTTCCCGCTGACGACGGAGCCATCGGGAAGAGCCAGAATAGCTTTGTCGTAGCTGAATGTCGTGTCGATGACCTGCCTGTTGCAGCCGGTTAGGAACATCAGCATCATGGCAACAATGAGGAGGATCGCCGCAAGCATACAAAGCACTCTCTTAGCTTTCATCTTACTTATCCTCCCCGACAGTGTAAAAGGGCTTGCCCTCGGCGTACATGGTCGCATGGCCCTCAGCCGGCGTGTCCATCTCCAGCACGGTCATGATGGCGTAGTTCGCCAAATCAAGCAACGTATCGCGAATGGACTCATCCGTAACCTGCTGCTGGTCGCTGTCGTTGCAGGAAAGCCGGGACAGGGTCTTGAAGCGGGAGAATTTGTCTCCCAGACGGATACGGGCCATGGCGAGGCCTTCCTCGACGAAGGTGGTATGGAAGCTGTCGCCGTAGTCGTGGTTTTTGCGTGCGTAGAGCTCGTTCAGCCCATCGCAGATTTCCTTGTGTCTCAGAACTTTTTCGTTCATCGTGATCCTCCTCAGTCCTTCATAGGCGACAGGCCAAGTCGCGTGCGATAGTCATTGTGAGAGATCAAGCCATTGGCTCTCATGTCACGGAGCGTCTCTTCGTCCGGCCACGGGAAGACCGAAACAGAAACACCGCCATCAGGCGAAATATAAATGGAAACAGAGCGGTCACGAGCTGCCATAGCTTCGTCGATGATTGCGTGGATTTTTTTCTCATCCATTTTCACAGACTCCTTTCAAATATCATTTGCCTTGCGATGCAGGCTGTGGTCGGCGTCAAAGCCATCGGGATAGCGGGCACGGAGCTTATCAATGTTCATCTGGAAGATGGTCTCCAGATCGTAGCCGATAGCATCTGCACTGATGGCCAGATACCACGCGACATCACCAAGTTCTTTTGCCATGTGTTCGCTGTCGAAAGCGTGGCCCTGATAAAGATGCTTTTTGAGAATATCAATACACTCTCCGGCTTCACCGTTCAGCCCCATAAGGCCGTTGAGAATGCGAGGATATTCCTTAGACATTCCGGACTCTGTCCGAAGCGCCTCTTTCTGGTACTCATTAGGTGTCATAGTATTTACACTCCTGAAAAATATAAAAAAAGAAGAGCCTGTGTTTCCACAAGCCCTTCCCTCTGGGTAGAGATTAGAATTTCAGCTTTTCGTTGATCTTCGCGATTTGCTTCTCAGCCTTTTTCTGAATCTCGGTGTTCCCGGCTGCGATTGCCAGGTCAAGGATCTCCTGCCAGTCTTCCAACTCGTCGAGCAGCATACCCTTGTACTGGTTATCCGTCATACCCACAGAATCACCACCATTCAGAAGGTGAGAATCGTTGCGTTCAGCCATAGCCTAACAACCTCCTTCCATAATAGGCGATGTACTTTTTGCGCATGTGATATTTTCTCTTTGATTTCATGATACCATGCCTCACCAGCGGGTGTCAATCGACGATCGTCTATGCATTCAGCGGTGGATAATGCACCACAAAATCATGCAAATAGAGAACTTGACGAAGAACCAAAGAAAGTCGCCAATTTTCTGAATCAAAAGCCATACTATTGGGTGCTCATCGACCCACTTCTGCTCCTTATTCATTGACTGTATCGCCGGTAATCAGCACAGAATACGGAAGACTTTTGATCCAGTCGCAGAGCGTATGCCATTCATTGAGCTTGTGATGCCGACGGGATTTGTAGATGTTGGCCAGAACCTCATAGTTCAGCATGACCGTTCGCTTCTGGTTGTAGGAACTGGGGAGAAGTTGGATCATCTGCCACCAATAGTCTTTCTTTATGCCAAGCTTCTCTGACTCCGGATTATTGAAGTCTGACCGATATTTATTCAGTAA
>CALDMA010000164.1 GCA_937915075.1 uncultured Oscillospiraceae bacterium | reverse complement strand
AGGACGCCGTGGCCGAGAAGATGCTGGACGGCACCCTCAAGACCGGCGACACCGCCAAGCTGGCTGTAGAGGACGACAAGCTGGTCGTCACCAAATGACCCCTGATACATACCTGAAAAAGAACCCCGGATGGCCTATGAGCCATCCGGGGTTCTTGCTGTCGAAACCCCGCCTTTCGTTGTGCTTCTTTAGCCGCTATCTTTTCATATTCAAATCTATTCGACTTATATTTAAGGAGTTATTGAGTTGTGAGTATAGTCGAAGTATTCAAATAAGTGGACTTTTTAGACATACGCATATTGTATTGCAATTAGCGATACAATATGCTATAATCAATAGCAGAAAGGACGGTGCTTATTATGGCAACAAAAAGTGCAAATGTAACGGCTCGTGTGCAGCCTGAAATTAAGCGGCAGGCGGAGGCAGTTTTGGATAAGATAGGATTACCTGTTTCGGTTTTGATTGATACCTTATATAGGCAAATCATTATGACAGGCGGTGTTCCGTATTCCCTAACAGTTCCAAGCTTGCCGACAAGGGATAGTATGACGGACGCCGAGTTTAATGCAATGATGGAAAAAGGCTATCGTCAGGCAAAGACAGGCGAAGGACTTTCTGTTGATGAAGCCTTTGCTAAAATTCGCGAGGGAGTTTAATGCGGTACGAAGTTAAGCTGACCTCACAGGCAATCGGGCAAATTGAAGCAATCGTGCAGTATATTTCCAAAGTGCTGTTTGTACCGGAAACGGCACGGAAATGGGCAGACGCTTTGCAAAGTGAAATTGCAAAGCTGGATATTATGCCGTCACGCTACCCTCTTACAGAGGAAGAACCGTGGCATACAAACGGAATCCGAAAAATGCCATTCAAGGATTTTCTTGTTTATTATCTGATTGATGGGGCCAAGAAGGGAGTATGGATTACGGCAGTGATTTATGGGCGGAGAGACCAGATTGCGGCTTTGGCGGATATGTCTCTAAACGATATAGAGTGTACCTCCTGTTGAAAATTTTTGCGGGTATCCGCATTTTCGTTCAATTGAATAGCCGCGGCAAAACGGGAGCGACCCAGAGTCCGCTCCCGTTTCTGTCTCTCTTCCTTATTCGTCCGTGTCAAAATCCGGAAACAGTTCCAGTACATCGAGTTGCTCATCGGTGATGTTACGAGCTTGTGCTTTTGGCACAAGCTCGTTTTCTTTTCTTGTACCGGCGGCGTATTGTCTTTGTCGCGGAAAAAGCTAAACTATAATCAGAAAGAGGAAGAAAGAAGATGGCGTTATGAGTACAAAGTCCATGCGTATTCTGAATGTTGCGGCCGGTATTCTGCTGATCGCCGCAGGCATTTACTGCTTGTGCAATCAGGACGTGGCGGTGCTTTCGGCGGGGCTTCTGTTGGGCGTGTTCCTGCTGCTGGCAGGCATTGCGGAGATCGTGGTGTTCGCTGCGGCGAGCGGCGTGATGCTCGGCTCCGGCTGGTTGCTGCTGGACGGCGTGCTGACGGTGATCATGTCGCTGTTCCTGCTGTTCAACCAGTGGTTCACATTGGTGTCGCTGCCGTTCCTGTTCACGCTGTGGCTGCTGTTTTCCGGCGTGTCGCAGTGCGTCAGCTCGTTTGATCTGCGCGCCCTCGGCGTCCGCGCCTGGGGCTGGGTTCTTGCGGTCGGCATTGTGCTGACGGTGGCGGGCTTTGTCTGCCTGATGGATCCGTGGGTCAGCGTGGCGGCCATGGGCATGACGGTCGGCATCGTATTCGTGCTGGAGGGTATTAGTTCCATCGTCTGTGCCTGCATTTCCAGAACAAAGGACATCTAAAAATAATGCCGCAGCGTGGCTCTGCCGTGCTGATGCGCTTTCTATATAAATTTACCCTCTCTTAGTTCAGTCAACAAAAATCTATCAGTAATGGAGGAATTATTATGGTACCCAGCATTTACGGTGAAAACATGTTCGATGATTTCTTTGACAATGGCTTCTTTGGTTCGCACAGCCCGCTGTTCGGCAAGAACTCCAAGAACCTGATGAAGACCGACATCCGCGAGACGGACGACGCCAAGGCTTACCGCTTTGCGGTAGAACTGCCCGGCTTTGAGAAGGACGAGATCCATGTGGATGTGCAGGACGGCTATCTGACCGTCAGCGCCCAGAAGGGCCTCGACAAGGACGAGGAGGACAAGAAGGGCCGCGTTCTGCGTCAGGAGCGCTACTCCGGCGCCTGCTCCCGCAGCTTCTATGTCGGTGACGTAGATCCCAAGGATGTGAAGGCCAAGTACGAGTCCGGCGTCCTGACCGTACTGATCCCGAAGGAGGAGCCGAAGAAGCTTGCCTCCGGCAGCAGAGTTGCCATCGAGTAAGAGTACCGAAAGGGCGGCCTGTCTTTCTGAATCATAGAGAGGCAGACCGCCTTTTCTTGTATGCTTCCTCCCTCAGTGGGTGGAGTGGAAGCAGTAGGGAGGGAATGGGTCATATGATGAAAACTCTGTTTCAGGCATCTGCATGGAATGCGCTGGCGCTTGGAAACTTCGATGCGGCTGTCAATGCAGGAGATCTTCTGCGCTGTGCCGATACCGGGATTGGCGTCGGAGCGGCGCTGAACGGCGCGGTGATTCTGGAAGACGGCGTAGCCTACAGAGCAACGGCGGACGGCGGGGTCGCCGTCATGCAGCCGGAAAACGGCATCGCGTTCGCTGCGGCGATGGCATTTGACGAAAACGCTCCCGATGTGGAGCTGAAGAACATCGGAAGCATTGAATCGCTCCGGCGGGCGCTGGAACCGTTTGTGAACAGCAACCGGAACATTTTTTACATGATCAAGGCCGGCGGCGTTTTCAACGCTGTGCATCTGTGCAGCTGGGATACCTGCCGGAAGCCCTACCCGACGCTCGCTGAGGCCGCAAAGAGCCAACATGAGTTTTGCTTTGAGAATACCCGCGGCAATGTGATCGCCGTCTGGTGTCCGCAGTATGTCAGCGGGATCTGTTGGCCGGGTTGGCATTTTCATTACCTGAGCAGCGATAAGACGCAGGGCGGACATGTTCTGGATCTGTCGGTAGACCGCCTGCACATGAAGATCCATCGGATCGAGCGCTTTGACCTGACGCTTCCGCAGAACCCGGAGTTTGCACAGCGCGACCTCTGCGAGGAACTGAGCGCCAAGACCGCTGCGGTCGAAAGCACAAAAAAGTAAACGCGGCAGCATGATCGTCGCATTGCGAGAGAAGGGCTTGCCGTCTGATGGTCTTCAGGCAGCAAGCCCACTTTTTATAATCAAATCTACAGACAGATATGGGGAA
>CALDMA010000163.1 GCA_937915075.1 uncultured Oscillospiraceae bacterium | reverse complement strand
GTGACACAAATTGACAAAGCACAGCGCGCATGATATCATGGTCAGGCTCCGAAAGGAGCGGGCGCTGCCATATACGGTAGGCGGTCAGTCACTTCCCCTGAAGGGAGGTGGTGCTTATGGTTACATACGATGCGCTTTTTGCGTATTCGCTCGTACTGATAGGCCTTGCCGGTCTGATCTTTCAGATCTGCAAACGAAAATGACCGCCCCCGGCCAAGGTGTGCGGTCATTTCGTTTGACTAATCTCTTAGGCTAACCGCTTATCGGCAGCGCCCTTTGTATTTCCATTATAGCCATTTTCGCCGCTTTGTCAAGAACGACAAGGCGGCTTTTTTGCTGCCGGAAAGAGAGACAACGCCTATGGAAGACATCGCTGTGAAGCTGCAGGAGGTAGCAGACCGCAGCCTGCGCAACGAGGGGCGCATCAAAAAGCTCGAAAGCGAGCATCAGGCCCTGACCGAGCTGGCGATCTCGGTCAAAGAGCTGGCGACCGATCAGGTCAACATGAAGGACGACATCGCCGAGATCAAGACCGACGTCAAGGCCATGACGGTCAAGCCCGCGAAGCGCTGGGACGGCCTTGTGGATAAGCTGCTGGCGGCCCTCGTCGGCGCGTTCGTCGCGTGGCTGCTGATGGGAGGCGCGGTATGACGTGGTGGCAAGTATCCCTCATCGCGGTCTGCGTGATGAGCGCAGTCGTTGTGCTGGCCTCTGCGCTGGCGATCCTCGCGCAATGGCTCGGCGGCGTGCGCAAGCGCGACCGGTACGTCTGGGCGGCGATCTTTAACCTGACGTGGTACTGCATCGTGAGCCTCGTGCTCACCGCCAATGACAAGACCGTGCCGGACAGCCTGACCGTCGCGTGGTTCGCCGCGTGGACGGCAGAGCTGGCCCTGCTGGCCAACATCAAGATCAAAGGAAAGGACGATTGAAATGGACCTCTTACTAAAAAAACTCGCGAACCTCCTGAGCGTGAAATCGCTCGTGACCATCGCACTGACTGTCACGTTCTGCGTGCTGACCATCCAGAACGCCATTCCCGAAAACTTCATGAACGTCTACACGATGGTCGTGACGTTCTATTTTGTCAAGCAGCTCAACACGGAGGCGGACAATGTATCACAGTAGAGACCTCAAGGACCTGCGTGCCGATGTCCGCGCCAACTGTGAGACTTTTCTCGCGCTCTGCAAGGCCGAGGGCTTGAACGTCCTCGTGACCGAGACCGTGCGCGACGAGGAATACCAGCGCTCGCTCGTGGCGCAGGGCTATGCGAGCAAGAACGCCACTGTGCCGACGTTCCACTCGGTCAAGGCCGGGCTGGCGTTCGACATCTGCAAGAATGTCAAGGGGCACGAGTACGATGATGCCAGCTTTTTTCAGCGCTGCGGCGAGATCGGCAAAAAGGTCGGCTTCTCGTGGGGCGGGGACTGGAAGAGCTTCGTGGACCGCCCGCACTTCCAGTGGGACGACGGCGGCAAGCACACCGGCAGCATGATCCGCGCGGGAAAGCTCCCGCGCACCATGCCTGCCTACAAGGCCGAGCCGGACTACCGCGCCCGGCTCCAGAAGCGCGCGGGCCTTGAGGACAAGACGATGGACTACCTCGCGGCTTACAAGTACGGCAGCGACCTGATCCGCAAGCTCGCGACCATGAAATAATTTGCCCGATTCGGGCAGAAAGTTCGTCTGCAAATCCGTATGCAAAATGCCGTCTTAAATCTGACGCAGAAAGCGCAAATATGCGCGTAGCGCACATATTTGTGCATGGTGAAAAATCCGCAAAACACCTGAAAACAAAAGGAATCCCGCAAACTCAACGGTTTGCGGGATTCCTTTTCATTGGTGGAGGCGGCGGGAGTCGAACCCGCGTCCGAAAGCGCTTGAACAGGACTTTCTCCGGGCGCAGTCAGGATCTGAACATTCCCTCCGCGCAAGGACACCTGACAGACCTTACGCTTCAGTAGAGTCATGATGCGTGGGCGTGTCAACTCTTTCACGCCTCACGGACGCCGCGTTCACGACGCCTTCCCCGGCCCGCGGCCGCTCCGGTTCAGACGGCTGCCTTACTTAGGCAGCGACAGCAACAGTGTTGTTGTTCTTTAATTTATAAGTTGCCCGTTTTATGGAGGCCAGGCGCCTCCGCCCGCTTATCCTGCCTCCACACCCCCGTCGAAACCGGTACGCCCCCGTGTGAGCGGTGTGAACGGCGTTTCGTTCACACCGCGAACGGGATGCTTGCTTCTTTAGGTCTGCGAAAGCAGATGAAAAATACTCAGTGCTTCTCCGGCGCGGGATACTCCACGCCCTGCGTGTCCACGCGAATGGACTTGATGGTCTGCGGCTTCTTCGGCTTATCCGTGAACATATCGCGGTTGACGCGGGAGATATCCACCGCCGCCTGCGCGTTGTCCGTGATCTTGCCGAACGCGGCATACTGCCCGTCGAGGTGCGGCGCGTCCGCGACCATGATGAAGAACTGGCTGCCGGCGCTGTTGGGCGCCATCGTGCGCGCCATCGAGAGCACGCCCAGCGTGTGCTTAAGGTCGTTCTTGTGGCCGTTGGCGGAAAATTCGCCGTCGATCTCGTAGCCCGGGCCGCCCATGCCGTTGCCCTGCGGGCAGCCGCCCTGGATCATGAAGCCGGGGATGACGCGGTGGAAAATAAGGCCGTCGTAAAAGCCGGAATTTGCCAGCGCAATGAAGTTGTTGACGGTGTTGGGGGCCAGCTCGGGATACAGCTCGCCGGTCATCACCGCGCCGCTCTCCATCTCGATGGTCACAATGGGATTGGACATATCGTTTTCTCCTTTATCGGTAGTTTTTCATGTGGCGGTCGATCTCGCGCTTCGCGTCGCGCTGCGCGGACGCCTCGCGCTTGTCGTAGTTCTTCTTACCCTTGCACACACCCAGCTCGACCTTCACGCGCGCGTCCTTGAAATAGACCGAGAGCGGAATGAGGGCGTAGCCGTCCTGCTTGACAAGCGCGTGGAGCTTGTTGATCTCGCGCTTGTGCAGCAGCAGCCTCTTGGGGCGGTCGGGGTCGTGGTTGAAGATGTTGCCCTTGTCGTAGGGCGAGATGTGCATGGAGTAGACCATGGCCTCGCCGTTTTTCACGACGCAGTAGCTATCCTTGAGGTTGAGCGTTCCCGCGCGGATGGACTTGACCTCCGTTCCCTTCAGCTCGATGCCGGCCTCGAGACGATCCTCCACGAAGTAATCGTGATAGGCCTTGCGGTTCTGCGCCGCGATCTTGATGCCCTTTTTCTCCACGGCACAGTGCCCCCTCTCCTTCAAAGCGGATTTCAGTATAGCATGATTCTGCCCAACGTACAAGGGCTGTAATCAAAATGTAATAATTTCGATTTCTCTGTTGAAATTCTCGGTGCTTTATGGTGTAATATGAGGTGGTTTTTTACCTGTTTTAAGAGGTGATCCGTCATCGGTGATTTTGTCCATATCCGCGTCCCCACACCTCTGCTGCGTGTGCTGACGCTGCTTTTGATCAGCTATATCTGCCTTTCCGTGCTGACAGCCCCGGCCGCTCCGTCGGTCACCGAAGAGAAGGCCCGGCCCGCGGGCGAGCTGAGCGCAGAGGAGATCCTGGCCTCCTCCCGCACCGTCATGCACGGGTTGGGCCAGCTGAGCGGGACCTCCGTGCTCAACTGCCGCGAGGGCTTCGATCGCTACTACGCGCGCGGTGCGCGGGTATTCGAGGTCGATCTGCGCATGACGAGCGACGGGCAGGTCGTCCTGCGGCACGACTGGCGCGGCGGCTGGCAGGAGGGGATCAGCGAGCTGTCGATCCCCACGCGCGATGCATTTCTCGCCGCGCCCCTTCTGGAAAAATACACGCCCATGAGCTTCCGCGATCTGCTGCTCCTGATGGAGGAGTATTCGGATATCTGCATCGTCACCGACACCAAATTCACGGACGCCGAGGTCGTGACCGCGCAGTTCACCGCCATGCTGAACGACGCGCACGAGCTGGGGCTCTCGTATCTCTTTGACCGCATGGTCATTCAGGTCTACAGCCCGCTGATGTTCCGTGTGGTCGATCACCTCGGGCATTTCCCGCATTACATCTATACGTTCTACGCCGAGGGCTTCAACGGCACCGAGGAGGCCCTCCGCGAGCGACTGACCTTCTGCCGGGAAAACGGCATCGAAGGCGTGACCATGTGGAGCTGGCTGTGGCGTCCGTCCTACGCCGCTATCGCGGAGAGCAGCGGCGTGCGCTGCTATGTCCATACAGTAAACGACAGAGAAACGGCAGAAGCCCTGCTGCAAAGCGGAGTGAGCGCCGTCTATACCGACTATTTGGTTCTTAACGATGATTAAGGAGTGATATCCATGGAATTCAAGGAAACCTTTGTCAGCCGTCAGGAAATTTTCCACGGGCGCATCGTCGACCTGCGCGTGGACACCGTGCGGCTGCCCAACGGCCATCTCACCACACGCGAGGTGATCGACCACCCCGGTGGCGTCGCCGTCGTCGCCATCGACGGGAACGACAACGTGCTGACTGTGAAGCAGTACCGCTACGCGTTTCAAACCGTACTTGAGGAGATCCCCGCCGGCAAGCTCGAGCGCGGGGAGGACCCTGCCGCCGCCGCGCGGCGCGAGCTGAGCGAGGAGACGGGCGCGAGCTGCGAAACCCTCACCCCCCTCGGCGAGATCCTCGCCTCCCCCGGCGGCTTCACGGAGGTGCTGCACCTTTACATGGCCACGGGCCTGACCTTCGGCCCCCAGCATCCGGACGAGGACGAGTTCATCCGCTTCGAGCGCGTCCCCTTCGATACGCTGCTCGACCGCTGCCTCTCCGGCGACATCCGCGACGGCAAGACGGTCGCGGGCGTGCTGAAGGTCTACGCTCTGCGCACGCGCAAAAAGGAGGAGAAATGAGCATGGAGCCGAAAAAAACCGTCCTCATCGTCGAGGACGAGAAGAACATCGTGGACATCGTCCGCTTCAACCTCCAGCGCGAGGGCTACGCCACGCTCGAGGCCTACGACGGCGAGGCGGGTCTCGCGCTCGCGCGCGAGAAGAAGCCCGACCTCATCCTGCTCGACGTGATGATGCCCAAGATGATGGGCTTTGACGTCTGCCGCGCCCTGCGCGGGGAGGGCGACAACGTGCCCGTCATCATCCTCACCGCCCGTGAGGAGGAGGAGGACAAGGTCCTCGGTCTGGAGATCGGCGCGGACGACTACATCACCAAGCCCTTTTCCATGCGCGAGCTGATGGCCCGCGTGAAGGCGAACATCCGCCGCACGGCGATGGTCTCCGGCGCAGCCGCCGAGAGCGGCATGAGCGCCGGCGGCGCCCTGACGATCAATACGGACAGCTTTCAGGTCTTCAAGAACGGCAGGCCCATTGAGCTCACGCAGCGCGAGTACGAGCTGCTCACCTTCCTCGCCAGCCACCCCGACAAGGTCTTCTCCCGCGTAGACCTGATGGAGCAGGTGTGGAACTACGGCTACGTCGGCGACGACGCGCGCACGGTGGACGTCACCGTCCGCCGCCTGCGCGAGAAGATCGAGGACGATCCCGCCTCGCCGCGCTATATCCTCACCCGCCGCGGCGTGGGCTACTATTATTCCACGCTCTGACCCTTTCCAAGCCGGACAGAAGGGAGGCTTTGCCGTGTTCCGCTCGCTGCACATGAAATTAGTGCTCATCATGCTGCTGCTCATCACCTCGCTCATGGCGGTGGTGGGCGCGTTCCTGATGACCAGCGTGACCAACTTCTACATTGACGACTTCTACTCGCAGATGGGCGAGACCTTCGGCGAGAGCAACGCCGACTTCGTCAACTCCCTGCGCGCCGAGGCCGCGCAGGAGGGCGGCGTGGCGGTCATGCAGTCCATGCTCGAGACCTATTCCGGTACGCTCGGCATCGACTCGCGCAGCCGCAACTACTACATTCTCGACGCCGCGAGCGGCGAATGTCTCGCCGCGAGCGACGAGCTCGGCGGCGAAAATCTCGAGCAGACCGCGAACCTCCTCACCGCCCGCAACGGACAGGTCGGCGACGAGAGCGACATCGCGGCCGGCTATATGGACGTTGCCATCCCCATCTCCGGCGGCGACAACAGCTATATCATCTACATCCGCGACAACCGCAGCACGGTCTCCAGCCTCAACAGCGAGCTGCTCATCATCATTCTGCAGGCGCTGCTCGTGGGCCTTCTGATCTCCGTGCTGCTGAGCTTCCTGCTCTCCAAAACGATGATCAACCCCATCGAAAAGCTGACCGAGGGCGCCGAGCGCGTGGCGAGCGGCGACTTCAGCGAAAAGCTCGAGGTCGACTCCACCGACGAGATCGGCATCCTCACCACCACGTTCAACGACATGGCGAGCGTGCTGCACTCCACGCTCGAGGCCGTGGAGGACGAGCGCAACAAGCTCGACACGCTCTTTCTCCACATGACCGACGGCGTGGTCGCCTACGACCGCGACGGCGCGCTCATCCACTGCAACCCCGCCGCGAGCGAGCTTTTGGAGCGCAGCGCGGACGAGTGCGTCTACGCCGAGCTGTTCGAGCCGCTGTGCCCCTTTGAAAAGGTGATGGCCATGCAGCGCAGCGACTTCGTCGCCTCCGAGCTGACGGTCGGCGAGCGCACGGTCGAGCTGTACTTCGCGCCCTTTTCCGACGAGGAGCGCGGCGGCGTACTCGTCGTGCTCCATGACGTCACGCAGCAGCGCAAGGCCGAGGAGCGCCGCCGCGAATTCGTGGCGAACGTCTCCCACGAGCTGCGCACTCCGCTCACGAACATCCGCTCCTACGCCGAGACCATCCGCGACGCGGGCGACGAGCTGCCGCGCGAGCTGGAAAACAACTTCCTCGACATTGTCATCAACGAGTCCGACCGCATGACCCACATCGTGCAGGACCTGCTCACGCTCTCGCGGCTCGACAGCGGGCGGAGCGAGATGAACATGGCGCGCTTCGACTTCGGCGCGGCCATCGACTCCGTGCTGCGCTCCATCGAGCTGGAGGCCCGCCGCCACGGCCACGAGCTGACGCACGACTACCATGATCTCCCCATGATCATGGGCGACCGCGGCCGCATCGAGCAGGTCATGCTCAACGTCCTCGGCAACGCCGTGAAGTACACGCCCGACGGCGGCCACATCCGCGTCACCGCCGGCGCCGTGGGCGAGAGGGTCTGGATGGAGGTCGCGGACGACGGCATCGGCATCCCGAAGGCCGACCGCAGCCGTATCTTCGAGCGCTTCTACCGCGTCGATAAGGCCCGCTCGCGCGAGTCCGGCGGCACGGGTCTCGGCCTGTCCATCGCCACCGAGATCGTCCAGCGCCACAACGGCACCCTCTCTCTCGTGGACCGCGAGGGCCCCGGCACGACCGTGCGGCTCGAGCTGCCCATCCGCCAGAGCGAGGAGGGCAGCGCGCAGGAGGGCGGCAATGGATAAAAAAGCCAAGCTCCTCGACCGGCTGCAAAACCTCGCCATCGCCGTGCTCTCGCTCTCCTTCCTTTTTCTGCTCGTGCAGACGCCGCTCTTCGGCGACGCGGGCGATACGACGATCGCCTCGACCGTGCGCGGCTGGTTCACCGACCGGCAGACCTCCGCCGCGGAGGAGCCGGACTCCCTCACCGCGCTTGCCGTGCCGGTGCGCATCGTGCAGACCAACGACTTCATCCGCAGCGGACTGGACGCGCTGACGACCGCGGACGACGCCTTTGAGACCGTCGGCTCGTTTCTCGGCGAGGCCATCGGCTCGGCCCGCAGCATCTCGTCCGTCTCCGAGAGCGCCTTTCTCGCGGCGCTGGACGGCTCCGGCCTTTACTTCGCCTTCGCCTGCGACCTGCCGCTCGAGGTCCTCTCCGCGCGTCTCGGCGTGCAGTCCCCCACCGCGCGGCAGCTCGACGTGCGCCGCTGCCTTCTGAGCCTCGGCGACGAGGACACCGCCACGCTGTACCTGCAGGACACGAAGCAGGGCGTCTACCGCTTTTCCACCGCGGTGAGCGCCGCGTCAGTCAAGGAATATCTGGAATCGCAGGACGGCGGCAACGCCGACTTCGCCCGCTCGCTCGGCGAGGAATACGCCTCGCTTTCGCCCTACACGCTCGTATTCGACAGCGTGAGCGCACGCCGCGAGCTTTCCGCCGCGAACGCCCTGAGCGACTACCCCTCGGAGGAGCTGCTGCGCCGCGCCGAATTCAACCCCCACACGAAGGACCGCTACGTCGAATCCTCCGGCACGGAGGTCGTCATCGAGGGCCAGCGCAAGCTCTACCTTCACACGGACGGCACGCTCTCCTACAGCGGCGGCGCGGCGGAGGACGGCTCGCTCTTTGCCGTTTCCGCGGCGGACGCCGCCCACATTTCCCGCGCCGAGCTCTGCGCCGCCGCGCGCGGCCTGGTCGGCGCGCTCACGCAGGGCCGCATCGGCGACGCCGCGCTTTTCCTCAGCGGCATCGAGTCCGATGACGACGGCGGCGCGACCGTTTTCTTCGACTATATGGCCGGCGGCACACCCATCCGCTTTGCCGATGGCTCCCACGCCGCCGAGGTCCGCATCGAGGAGCAGAGCATCACCGCCTTCTCTCTGCGCCTGCGGCGCTACACGCTCACCGAGCGCGATTCCCTGCTGCTGCCGCTCGCGCTCTCGCGCGCCATCGCACAGCGCTATCCCGGCTGCGAGCTGACCGTCGCCTACATTGACTCCTACGGCGACAGCGTCGGCGCGAGCTGGATCGCCGACTGATCTCTTTCGGAAAGGAGGACGCCATGAACACCGCACGGCTCAAGAACATCGTCATTCTCATTCTGCTGCTCGCCAACGCCTTTCTGCTCGTCCTCCTCTTCTCCCGCCGCGCGGAGGAGAACGACGCGCGCGAGCGCTCCGTCGCGCAGCTCACCGCGCTCCTTACCGCCGACGGCATCGCCTTCGACAGCGCGCTGCTCGACGGTCTGCCTGCGTCAGTGCTGAGCGTTCAGCCCGCGCGCGACCTGACCACCGAGCAGGCCCTCGCCGAGGGCATCATCGGCTCCGTCACCTCCATCGACTCCGGCGGTGGCATCTATCGCTATTACAGCTCCGACGGGCTCAACAGCGGCTCCTGCCTCATCCGCTCCGGCGGCGCGCTGGAGGCCGCCGTCAGCCGCGCGGTGGACGATCCCGCGGAATTCTGCGCCGACCTCTGCGTCCCCCTCGGCTACCGCACCTTTGATATCCTCAGCGACGGCGCGCGCACGGTCGTCACCGCCTCGCGCTTCGTCGGCGATCTGGAGGTCTACAACGCCTCGCTCACCTTTACCTTCTCCGACAGTACGCTCACCACGGTCACCGGCACCTTCCTCCCACCCATCGACACGAGCGAGAGCGGCGAAACGGCGCTCGACGCTGTGACCGCTCTGGTTCGCTTTCTCGACTACCGCAACGCCTCCGGCGCGGTGTGCGCCGAGATCACCTGGCTCTCCGCGGGCTACCTGATGCAGAGCACAACCTCCGCGCCGCTCCAGCTCGTGCCCGTGCTGCGCGTGGACACCGACGTTTACAGCTATTATGTCAACCTCACTTCCGGCGAGGCCTCCCGCGTTTCGGCATAAAAATGCGTTTGTTCTGCAAGATAAATCAAAAAGAAAAGGGATTGCTTTTTCCGGATTCTCTGGTATACTGTAGCTATATTATGTGAATACTATCGGCGTATGGCATCCGGAGCGCATCGCGCCCGCGCCGCACAGCCGCTTTTCTTCCTTTGAAATATTGAAACAATGAGGTGTCCTCATGACCAAGTATATCGTTCAGGGCGGCTCCCCGCTCTTCGGCGAAGTCCATATCAGCGGCGCGAAAAACGCCGCTGTTGCTATCCTGCCCGCCGCCCTCCTGGTGGACGGTGTGTGCCGCATTGAGAATATCCCCCAGATCAGCGACGTGACCGTGCTGCTGAAGATCCTCGAGCAGCTCGGCGCGAAGGTCCGCGTGCTCAACCGCAGCGACGTGGAGCTGGACTGCCGTCATATCATCACCACCCGCGCTCCGCAGGAGCTGGCGCACAAGCTGCGCGCAAGCTACTATCTCATCGGCGCGCTGCTCGGCCGCTTCGGCGAGGCCGAGGTCTCCATGCCCGGCGGCTGCAACTTCGGCGGCACCCGCCCCATCGACCAGCACGTCAAGGGCTTTGCCGCCATGGGCGCGACCGTGCGTGAGGGCGACTACATCTGCGCCGCCGCCGAAGGCGGGCGCATGAAGGGCGCGAACATCTATCTCGACGTGGTCTCCGTCGGCGCGACCATGAACATCATGATGGCCGCGGCTTTGGCCGACGGCACGACCGTCATCGAAAACGCGGCGAAGGAGCCGCACATCGTCGATCTCGCCAACTTCCTCAACTCCATGGGTGCGGACATCAAGGGCGCCGGCACCGACACCATCCGCGTCGCGGGCGTGGAGCGGCTGCACGGCGGCGCCTACGCCATCATCCCCGACCAGATCGAGGCGGGCACCTATATGGCGGCCGTCGCCGCCACCGGCGGGCAGATCCGCGTGCGCGGCATCATCCCCAAGCACATGGACTGCATCACCGCGAAGCTGCAGGAGATGGGCGTGGAGGTCGAGGAGCAGGACGATGACCTGATCGTCCGCCGCAGCGGCGAGCTGCGCCACGCCAACGTCAAAACGCTGCCCTATCCCGGCTTCCCGACGGATATGCAGCCGCAGATCACCACCGTGCTCACGCTGGCGAGCGGCACCAGCACCGTCACCGAGGGCGTGTGGGACAGCCGCTACCGCTATGTTGGCGAGCTCACGCGCATGGGCGCGCAGATCCGCGTCGAGGGCCGCACCGCCATCGTGGAGGGCGTGGAAAGGCTCAGCCCCGCCAACATTCAGGCCTACGACCTGCGCGCGGGAGCCGCCATGCTCATCGCCGCGCTCGCCGCGGACGGCGTGAGCGAGATCACGAACGTACAGTATATCGAGCGCGGGTATGAGGACATCATCGGCAAGCTCCGCGCCCTCGGCGCGAAGATCGACTGCGTGGAGGAGAACGACGAGCCGCCCATCCGCCAGATCGGCTGAACCGCAAAAGGAAAAGCACCGACCTTCGTCGGTGCTTTTTTGTTGATCGATCGCCTCAGCCCACCAGATAGCCCACGCCCATAATGAGGTAGAGCGGGCCGAAGCAGTAGGGCATGAACAGCTCGTTGTGCGGGATCTTGACCTTGAAGCAGTCCGTCAACACCATGATCTCGCAAATGTAGGCGATGGCGCCGAAGAGATAGCCCACCGCGCGGAGGATCGGGTAGCGGTTGGAAACGAGAGACAGCAGGAACAAGATCGCCGCCAGCAGGACCATCACATTGCGGAAACGCAGCGCGATCTGCGCCGGCGTGCTCTTTCCCTTGCCGACCAGCAGATCCTCGTCGCCCCAGAATTTCTCCAGCGCGGACTCGACTTCCTGATACTTATCCTGTGGTTCCATCATAACGGCCCCGCCCCCTTTCCAAAATTTAGTCAACAGCTCATTCCGTTTTGTTATTTTTAGTATACCGAAAATCCATGCCGTTGTAAAGAAGTTGTTAAGAATTGATGTGTAAAAAATTTATGCCGTCTTTACACAGGATATGTGCAAGTTGCACGACTTTTTCTTTTGACTATTCCCCTGCGCTGTGGTATTCTTGGAACGAGACCAGATAAAGGACCGTTTCCCATGGAATTTTACACGCTTGCCAGCGGCTCGGGCGGCAACTGCTCGCTCGTGTGCGCGGGCGACACGCTGCTGCTCATCGACGCGGGCATCTCCTGCCGCCGCATCGAGCAGTCCCTCCGCGCGCTGGGGCGAACGCTTGGCGACCTGACCGCTGTTTTCATCACGCATGAGCACGCCGACCACGTCGGCGGCCTCGCCACCCTCAGCAAAAAATGCGCCGCCCCGGTCTATGTCACGCGCGGCGTGTCGCATATCCTCACCTGTCCCGTCGTCGCCTTCACCGCGGGCGACACGCTGAAATTCGCGGGCTGCACCGTGCGCTCGTTTTCCACCTCGCACGATGCCGTGGACCCCGTCGGCTGCCGCGTCGACGCCGCCGACGGCTCGCTCGGCATCCTGACCGACACCGGCTTCGTCACCGACGCGGCGCGCGAAGCGCTCGCGGGCGTGGATACGCTCCTGCTCGAGGCCAATCACGACGTGGAAACGCTGCAATACGGCCCCTATCCCTATTTCCTCAAGCGCCGCATCCTCGGCGGCGAGGGGCATCTGTCCAACGACGCGGCGGCGGAATTTGCGCGGCTCGCCGTGCAGAGCGGCACGCGCGACATCCTGCTCGCGCACCTTTCCAAGGAGAACAACACGCCCGAGCTGGCGGAGTACGCCGTCGCCCGCGCGCTGCAGTCCGCGGGACTTTCCGTGCGGCTCGGCGTCGCGCCGCGCGATACCATGAGCGAGGTACATCTATGCAGAAGGTCACCGTCCTTTGCGTCGGCAAACTGAAGGAAGCGTTCTACGCGGCGGCCGCCGCGGAGTACCAGAAGCGTCTCCAGCGCCACTGCAAGCTGGAGATCGTGGAGCTGCCGGAGCAGAAGCTCCCCGAGTCGCCCTCTCCCGCCGAGATCGAGCAGGCGCTCGCAAAGGAGGCCTCGCTCATCGAGGAAAAGCTCCCCAAGGGCGGCGCGGTCATTGCCTTGTGCATCGAGGGCACGGAGCTGAGCAGCGAGGCGCTCTCCAAAAGGCTGACGCAGCTCGCCTCCGCGGGCGCCTCGCAGCTGACGTTTCTCATCGGCGGCAGCTTCGGCCTGCACCCGCGCGTGAAGCAGCGTGCCGACCTGCGCCTTTCCATGTCGCCCATGACCTTCCCGCACCATCTGGCGCGGGTGATGCTGCTCGAGCAGCTCTACCGCGCGTACCAGATCGACGCCGGCACGCGCTATCATAAGTAACAGGAGGAAGCACCATGTCCTTTCCTAAGCTGAGCTGGGGTCGTGAAAAGCACGACCTCGCCGACCGCTGGCCCAAGGGGCCGGACGGCACGCCCGAAAAACCCGCCTTCCTTGCCGACTCGACCGAAGAGGACAACGCCGCGGGCATGACCGTTGAAATGCTGCGAGCCTACGGCATCCCCGTGATGAAAAAGTACGACGACAAGGACGGCACGCTCGGCAAGGTCCTGTTCGGCGCGCCGAGCGGCGGCGTGGGGCTGTATGTACCCGAAAGTATGCTTGAGGACGCGAGGAACCTTCTCGCGCCCGTGGAGGAATCAACCCGGAATGAGGAGGAATCGTAATGGATTATCGCAAGGAATATGAAAAGTGGCTCGCCTCCCCCGCGCTGAGCGAGGATGAGCGCCGTGAGCTCAAGGCGCTCGAGGGCGACGACAAGGAGATCAAGGCCCGCTTCTACGGTCCGCTCGAGTTCGGCACCGCGGGCCTGCGCGGTACGATGTACACGGGGCTGCACAACATGAACCGCCACGTCATCCGCTGGGCGACGCAGGGCTTTGCCAACGTCATCCGCGCCGAGGGTGCGGAGGCGATGCAAAAGGGCGTCGCCGTGTGCATGGACTGCCGCAATCACTCCGCCGAATTTGCCCGCGAGACCGCCTGCGTCATGGCCGCCAACGGCATCCATGTGCGGCTCTTTGAATCCCTGCGCCCCACGCCCGAGCTTTCCTTCGCCGTGCGCGAATACGGCTGTCAGGCAGGTGTGAACGTCACCGCCAGCCACAACCCCAAGGAGTACAACGGCTACAAGGTCTACTGGTCCGACGGCGCGCAGCTGCCGCCGCAGCACGCCGCCGCCATTGCCGACGAGCTGACGCGGATCGACATTTTCACGGGCGTCAAGTCGATGGATTACGAGCAGGCTTTGGCCGAGGGCCGGATCGAGCTGCTCGGCGAGGACTGCGACCGCCGCTTCATGGCGAACGTCATGGGCATGGTCAACGACTACGAGACCGTGAAGAAGGTCGCGGACGACTTCGGCCTTGTCTACACACCCTTCCACGGCTGCGGCTACAAGCTGGTGCCCGAGGCGCTCACAAGGCTCGGCATCAAGCGCCTCTACTGCGAGCCGAAGCAGATGGTCATCGACGGCGATTTCCCCACCGTCGTTTCCCCCAATCCCGAAAACCCAGAGGGCTTCTACCTTGCTATCGACCTCGCCAAGGAAAAGAACGTCGACTTCATCCTCGGCACCGACCCCGACAGCGACCGCGTGGGCATCATGGTGCGCAACAAGGCTGGCGAGTTCGAGCCCGTCACCGGCAACCAGACCGGCGTACTGCTGCTCGACTACCTCATCGGCGCGATGAAGCGCGCGGGCAAGCTGCCCGCGCATCCCGCCGCGCTCAAGACCATCGTGACGACCGAGATGGCGCGCGCCGTCGCCGAGGCCAACGGCCTCGACTGCTACGACACCTTCACTGGCTTCAAGTTCATGGCGGAGAAGATGAACGAGCTCGAGGGCGCGGGCAAAAACACCGTTATTTTCTCCTATGAGGAGAGCTACGGCTACATGATCGGCCACTACGTCCGCGACAAGGACGCCGTCACCGCCTCCCTGCTCCTCACCGAGATGGCGGCATGGTACCACGCGCAGGGCATGACGCTCTTTGACGCGCTGCGGTCCCTCTGCGAAAAGTACGGCTGGTACGGCGAAAAGACGCACAACCTCGTCATGCCCGGCCTCGACGGTCTCGAGAAGATGGCGGCGCTCATGCAGTCGCTGCGCGCGCAGCCTCCGGTCGAGATCGGCGGCGTAACGGTCGCGCAGTATAAGGACTATTCCGACGGTACGGTGCGCGACGCCGCGACCGGCGCGGTCACGCCGATGCCGCTCTCCGGCTCGAACGTCCTGCGCTTCGAGCTGACCGACGGCACGCACATCGTCGTGCGTCCCAGCGGCACGGAGCCGAAGATCAAGGTCTATATCCTCACGAAGGGCGCGGACGCCGCGGAGCGCGACGCGAACCTTGAAAAATACAGCGCGTGGGTCAAGACCCTTGCCTGACCGCACAGTCTCATAACGCAAACGGAGGGCGGCGCAAAACGCCGCCCTCTTTTTTGAAAGGAAGATACTCCCTATGGCCTCGCTCGCCCTCTACTGGTCGGTCATGATCGCCTGCTACCTGCTCGCCTCGCGCCTGCGCCGCTACGCCGACCGCTTCGGCTTTGTCAATACGCTGCTGAGCGTCAGCGTCTACGCGCTCGTTTTCGTGATGGGACTGCGCATGGGCGCGAACCGCGAGGTGACGGACAACCTCGGCGTCATCGGCGTGCAGGCTCTGCTCGTCACCGCGCTGACGATGGCGTTCAGTATGCTCGGCGCGTTCGCCGTGCGCCGCGCCCTGCACATCGACCGCTACGCCCTGCCCCGCGGCGCGGAAAAGACGGCGGCGGAGCCGACGGCTGCCGCCCACGCGGACGCCTCCGGCTCCAAGACCTCGCTTATCATCTTCGCGATGGTCGCGGCGGGGATGCTGCTCGGCTATTTCGTCGTTCCGCGCGTCACCGACCCGGACGCCTTTCAGGCCCTGTCCGGCAGCTGGCTCGTCGTCGGACTGTGCTTGCTGCTCGCCTTCGTCGGCTTCGGCATGGGGCTGGAGGGCAAGCTCAACGCCATGCTGCGCGGCGCGGGGCTCGGCATCGTTCTCGTGCCGCTGGCGATGGTCGCCGGCTCGCTGCTCGCGGGTGTGGTCTACTCGTTCCTCTCCCCCATGACGCTGCGGGAGGGCCTCGCCATCAGCGCGGGCTTCGGCTGGTACACGCTCGCGCCGAGCGTCATTTCCGGCGCGGGCCACGCGGTCGCGGGCGCGGTGTCGTTCCTGCACAACGTGCTGCGCGAAACGCTCGGCATCATTCTCCTCCCGCTTGCCGCGTCGAAGATCGGCTGCATCGAGGCCGTCACGCTGCCCGGAACGTGCGCGATGGACGTGTGCCTGCCCATCGTCGAGCGTTCCTGCAGCGCCGAGACGCTGCCCTACTCGTTCACGACCGGCATGGCAGCCTGCCTTTTCTCCGCGCTGCTCGTGCCGCTCATCATGGGCGTATAGCGTATCTTATACACAAAAACCGCTTGACCGATCTCGGTCAAGCGGTTTTTCTTTAGAGCAGCACCGCGCAATTCGGCAAGCCGATCCGGCGAAGCGCGAAGACGCAATTGTGCGGCGCTGCCTTAGTCCTTCCTGCACTCGGCGGTGATCTCCCCGCGCAGCGCGGTGAGCTGCGGGCTCGTCAGGTCGCGCGGATACGGCAGCTCCAGCTCCCACACACGCACCGAGCTGTCCGCGTGCAGCACGACGATCCTCTGCGCGAGCAGCAGCGCCTCGTCGAGCTGATGCGTCACGAGCAGGATGGTCTTTTGCAGCTCCCTCTGAATGTCCAGCAGCTCCGCTTGCAGCTCGCCGCGCGTGATGAAGTCAAGCGAGGCGAACGGCTCGTCCATCAGCAGCACCTGCGCCTGACTGGCGAGCACGCGGGCAAGCCCGAGCCGCTGGCGCATTCCGGTGGACAGCTCCACGGGCGTCATGTCGGCGTAACCCTCCAGCCGCACGAGCTTCACGAGCCTTTTGGCCAGCTCCAGCCGCTCCTCCGGCGTGCGGCCCGCGCCCGCCGCCACGGCGACGTTGCGCTCCACCGACGTCCAGGTAATAACATAGGGATCAGGCGAGAGCAGCGCGCAGCGCCAGCCCTCCGGCATCACGATCTCGCCGGAATCGGGCGCGTCCTTCGTCCCGTCGATGAGCCGCAGCAGCGTGCTTTTTCCGCAGCCGCTGCGCCCCAGGATCGCCGTGAGCTTCCCCGCGGGAAAATCGACCGACACACCGTGGAGCACGGTGCGCGTCGTCGAGGGACGCTTCGCGCCGTTGAGAATGATGTCGGTGCTCTGTGTGGTATAAGTCTTGACAAGGTTTTTCACCTGAATGCCGTTCATCGCGTTCTCCCCTTCACTTCGTAGAAAAATACCGTTGACCGGGAGGAGGCTAAACCACCGGCCAACGGTAATTCTAACAGGTCACGCCCTGTTTTTCAACAAAAAAGGAGCAAAAGCGCTCAGGAAAGCAGCAGCTTGTCGTTTGCCTCGGTCGAGCCGCTGGCGCTGGAGAAGAGTGCGAGCAGGTCGGGCACGGTCAGCTTTTTCTTTTCCTCGCCGGAAATGTCCACCACCACGCGCCCCGCGTCCATCATAATGAGGCGGTTGCCGTGCGCGATGGCGTCCTTCATGTTGTGCGTGATCATCAGCGTCGTGAGCTGATTCTCCTGCACGATCTGGTCGGAGAGCTCGAGCACCTTGGCGGCCGTCTTGGGGTCGAGCGCCGCGGTGTGCTCGTCGAGCAGCAGCAGCTTCGGCTGCTTGAGTGAGGCCATCAGCAGCGTCAGCGCCTGACGCTGGCCGCCGGAGAGCAGGCCGACCTTGCTCGTCAGGCGGTCCTCCAGACCGAGGTCGAGGGTGCGCAGCAGCTCCTTGTAGTCTGCGCGCTCAAGCGGCGTGATGCCCCACTTGAGGCCGCGGCGCTGCCCGCGCCGGGCGGCGAGCGCCAGATTCTCCTCGATCATCATGGTCGGAGCGGTGCCCATCATCGGGTCCTGGAACACGCGGCCGAGCAGCGCGGCGCGCTTGTGCTCGGGCAGCTTGGTGACGTCCTGCCCGTCGATGAGGATGGAGCCGGAATCCACCGAAAACACGCCCGCGATGGCGTTGAGCATCGTGGACTTGCCTGCGCCGTTGCCGCCGATGACGGTGACGAAATCCCCGTCGGCGAGCGTCAGGCTCAGGTCGTTGAGCGCCGTTTTGGCGTTGATGGTGCCGGGGTTGAAGGTCTTGCAGATGTTCTTGAGCTCAAGCATGGTGCGCGCCTCCCTTCTGTGCCTTGCCGTGGAACGCCTTGCCCTTCCAGTACGGAATGGCAAGGAACACCGCCACGATCAGCGCCGTGACGAGCTTGAGGTCGTTGGTGTTCAGACCGAGCTGGAGCGCGGCCTGCAGCACGATGTAGTAAAGGATCGCGCCGATGGAAACAGCAAAGAGCCGAAGGCCGAAGTTGATGAAGAGCTTGCCGAACACCACCTCGCCGATGATAACGGCGGCAAGGCCGATGACGATGGCGCCGCGGCCCATCTGCACGTCGCTCGAGCCCTGATACTGGGCGAGCAGCGCGCCGGAGAGCGCGACCAATCCGTTGGAGAGCATCAGCCCGAGCACTACGTTGGCGCTGGTGTTGATGCCCTGCGCGCGGGCCATGTTCTGGTTCGCGCCGGTGGCGCGGATGGAGCAGCCCTTCTCCGTGCCGAAGAACCAATAAAGCAGCGCGATCACCGCGGCGGTGAAGAGCAGCAGCAGCGGCAGCGGATTCTTCGTCAGCAGCTCGCCCACGGGCGAGAACGTGCGTACATAGCGCTGGGAAACGAGCAGGTCATACTTATCCACGCTGACCGCCTGATTCGCCTTGCTCTCCATGATGCGCAGGTTGACCGAGTAGAGCGAGAGCTGCGTGAGGATACCGGCAAGGATGGCGGGGATGCCGCACTTCGTGTGAAAAAGCCCCGTGACAAGGCCCGCCAGCATACCGGCGAGCATCGCGCACAAAAGCGCCAGCCACGGATTCACGTCCGCGCGAATGAGCATCACGCAGACCGCGCCGCCGGTGGCGAGCGAGCCGTCCACCGTCAGATCCGCCACGTCAAGGATGCGGTAGGTGATGTATACGCCGATCGCCATGATGCCCCAGATCAGGCCCTGGGCGACCGCGCCGGGCAGCGCGTTGAGCAGAGACGTCAGGAAACTCATCGTTCTTTTCCTCCAAACACTTCGTTATGGGAGAGGGGCGCTGCCCCTCTCCCATCGGGGATATTCTGTCCGCTTACTCCGCGATGGCGGTGTAGCCCTCCAGCGGGGTGATGCCGAGCGTCTCGCACATGGTGGCGTTGTACTTCGGCGTCGCGGTGGTGAACTCGATCGGCATGGTAGAGATGTCCGCCTCGCCGGTCAGGATCTTGGCGGCCATCTTGCCGGTGGTCACGCCGAGGTCGTAGTAGCTGATGGACAGGGTGGCCACGCCGCAGCCCTTGCAGATGCCCTCCTCACCGGCGATGACCGGGGTCTTGGCGGGAACGGTGACGTTGGCGATCGCCTCGGTGTTGGAGGCGGCGGTGTTATCGGTGGGAACGTAGATCACATCGGCCCAGTCGCAGGCAGCCTGCGTGACGGAGGAAACGTCGTTGGTGTCGGTGAAGGCGAATTCCTTGGTCTCAATGCCCTTGGCGGACAGGTTCTTGGCAACCTCCTCGATCTGGTAGCGGGAGTTCGGCTCGGCGGAGCAGAACAGCAGGCCGACCTTCTGCGTCTCGGGGAACCACTCGGTGATCATGTCCGCCTGCTTGCTCAGGTCGGCCAGATCGCTCGTGCCGGAGACGTTGCCGCCGACGGTGCCGGAGAAGTTGTCAATGTCCAGCGCCACGCCGTAGGCCGTGATGGAGGTGCCGAGAACGGGGATGTCACTCGTCGCGGAGGCTGCCGCCTGCAGCGCGGCGGTCGCGTTCGCCATGATGAGGTCCACGCCCTCGGAGACAAAGCCGTTGACGATGGTGGCGCAGCTGTTGGAATCGCCGGAGGCGTTCTTCTCCTCAAACTTGACCTGGCCGGGCAGCGCCTCGTTCAGCGCGTCAATGAAGCCCTGGGTCGCGGCGTCGAGCGCCTCGTGCTGCACGAGCTGGCAGATGCCGACGGTGTAGGTCACAGCGTCGCCGCTCGGCTCGGCGGGATCGGTGGTGTCGGGGGTGTCCGCCTTCTGGCCGCAGGCGGCAAGGCTGAGACACATCGCTGCGAAAAGCAGCATGGCAATAAGCTTCTTTTTCATGGTCTTTTCTCCTTTTCATTTGAACAAATTAAAGAGCGGTCCCGCCCGTCGGACGAAACCGCTTTGCTCACATTTCCTTGCAAATGCGTTTTCTTCTCATCGACGGCTCCGGGAAGGCGTGCCAAAGTAGCGGCCCGCAAAGCGGAACGCAAAAATGGAAAAGTAATAGCGGCTCAGCATTGCGGATCTCCCTTCCGTCCGCCCCATGGGGCAAACTCATTTGATGTTCGGAGTATATTCCTTTAAAGCTTTAAAGTCAAGAGGTAAATATCTGCAAATCCGCACAATTTCATCATTTTATTTTGTACAATATGACAAAGTGCAGTTTTCTTCCTCCTGCCGCTGCGGCGGAAAGGACTTGCATCCTGCGCGCGGCTTGCGTATACTATAGGAAAAACACCCGCACAGGAGGCAAAGGGCATGAAAAAGTGCATCGTGATCTCCGACTCCTTCAAGGGCTCGCTGCCGAGCCGCGATATCTGCGCCATCGCGCGTGAGCGCATCCCGCTCTTTTTCCCCGCCTGCGAGGTCCGCGCGCTGAGCGTGGCGGACGGCGGCGAGGGAACGGTGGACTGCTTTCTCGCCTCCTGCGGCGGTGAGCGCGTGCTCGTCTCCGGTGTGCAGGACCCCTACGGCGCGCCGATCGACGCGGCCTACGGCCTGCTGCCGGACGGCACTGCGGTCATCGAAATGGCCGCGGCGGCGGGACTTCCCCTCGTCGCGGGGCGCAAAAACCCCTGCGTCACCACGACCTACGGCGTCGGACAGCTCATCGCCGACGCGCTCGCGCGCGGCGCGCGGCGCATCGTGCTCGGCCTCGGCGGCAGCGCCACAAACGACGGCGGCTGCGGCTGCGCCGCGGCGCTGGGCGTCCGCTTCACGGACGAGAGCGGCAGGGCCTTCGTTCCCGTCGGCGCGACGCTCGACCGCATCGCGCACATCGATGCTTCCGCCGCGCGCGAAAGGCTTCACGGTGTGCGCGTGATCGCCATGTGCGACATCACCAACCCCATGCACGGCCACAGCGGCGCGGCGTGCATCTTCGCGCCGCAGAAGGGCGCGGACGAGGCAGCCGTGCTTGAGCTCGACCGACAGCTCCGCGCGCTGGACGAGACCTTCCGCCGCGAGCTGAACGCCTCGGTCGCCATGCTCCCCGGAGCCGGCGCGGCGGGCGCGTTCGGCGCGGGCTGCGTTGCTCTGCTGGGCGCGGAGCTGCGCCGCGGCATCGAGGTCGTGCTCGACGTGGTCGGCTTCGACGCCCTGCTCACGGACGCCGACCTCGTCATCACCGGCGAGGGCCGCATCGATGCGCAGAGCACCCACGGCAAGGTCGTGGGCGGCGTGGCGCGCCGCGCTCGCGCGCGGGGCGTGCCGGTCTTCGCCATCGTCGGCGATGTGGGCGACGACGCCTACGGGGCCTACGCCGCCGGCGTCAGCGCCATTTTCAGCATCAACCGCCTGGCCGTCCCGCGCGACGAGGCCAAGGCCCGCAGCCACATCGACTACACCCACACGCTCGACGATCTTCTGCGCTGCATCCGCGCCGCCGAGCAATTCAAGCGATAAAGGAGGACTCCCGCCATGCGCATTGCCGTTCCCGTATCCAATGATCAGACCGCCGAGACCCTGTCCGGCATCGAGGGCTTTCAGTTCTTTGAGGACGATCACGGCCGCATCGTCCGCCGCTTCTTCGTTCCCCGCGCGGGCGAAGGCGCCTCTGCCGCGGTCGCCCAGCTCGAGCACTACGGCGTAGACGCGCTCGTCTGCGGCGCGCTGCCCGGAGACGAGCGGCTCGAGACCGCCGCTGCGGGCATCCTGCTCTTCCCCACCTTCTCCGGCACGCCGGAGGAAGCGGCGCTCGCCTTTTTAGGCGGCGCAGTCGCCCGCGACCCGAACAATAAATGCAATGCCTGCGGCTTTCAGTCCTCCTGCTCGCTGAGCGGCAAGGGCGGCTGCGGCAAGCCCTGACGCAAAAAAGCGTTCCGCTCCCGCGGAACGCTTTTTCTTCTCTTTTCTTCAGGTGCGGCTCAGACTGCCGGAGGTCACCTCGGCCGGCGGCTTGGTGGAAAGATAGTCCGAGCTGATCCAGCCGAATTTGCTGCCGACGGAGACGAAGGTCCAGTTGCCCTCCTTCGCCGCGGCCTTGACCTTTGTGCCCCGGTCGACGAGCTGGACCTTGCTGTAGCTCGTGCTCGGGCCGCTGCGCAGGTTCACGCCGGCGGTGGTGTAGTAGGACGCATACTCATTGAACACCTTCTCGGGCAGCACCGTGACCTCGCTGTGGCCCGTGAGGTCCAGCCAGCCGACCTTCGTTTTGCTCGCGCTCGTGTCCGATTCTGTGTTCTCCTTCGGGTCGATCGCAGGCATATCCTCGCCGGGGAGCTTGTCGTCCGGCTCATTCGCGGCATCCTCCGCGGCCTTCTTTTCTTCCTCCAGCTTTTTGACCTGCTCCTGCAGCTCCTCGACCTGCGTTTCGGCGGCTTTTGCCGTCTTCTGCGCCGCGCCGAGCTTCGCGCCCAGCACGATCACCACGATCAGCAGCACGAACACGGCCGCGACCAGGCATAAAAACATCACATACAGCGGATTGCGCTTCGGCGCGCTGTGATTCACACGACGACCTTCCATGGAAAAGCCCTCCTTATGTTCTCTTTGTGTCCTTATTGTACCGAACCGGAACGCATTATGTCAAGCGTTTGATGGGTTAGACGCAAAAAATTGACAAAAAGTTCCCAAAATTTTATACTGAAGAAAATGCTTGGAAGGAGGACGGACGTCATGGCGCTGTGCAGACGCGTTTCCTATCTCTACGCCCTTGCCCTGCTCACGGTCTACGCGCTCTTTCTTCCCCTCGGCGGCTATGAGCGCATGATGGAGGGCAAGTACCGCGCCTTCCTGCTGCTCTCGCTGGGCTACGTCCTCGCCATGACGGTCCTCGGCGCGTGGAAGGCCGTCCGCTGGCGCGAGCCGATGTGCCTTGCCGCGCTCGCGTATCTCGCGCTCACCGCGCTCAGCGCGGCGCTCTCGCCCTACGGCACGGCGGTGCTGCTCGGCGGCACACGCCGGGACGGCCTTCTGACCGCCGCGCTCTACATTGCCGTCTTTCTGCTCCTCGCGCGGCACCTGCGGCCCGACCGCCGGCTGCTCTATGCCGCGGCGGCCTCCGCCGCGCTGTGCGAGCTTCTCGTGCTCGTCCAGCTCACGGGCCGGGATCCTCTTTGGCTCTACCCCGCGGGGCTGAACTACTTCGACGGCGACGTCGCCTACTCCGGCTTCTATGCCGGGACCGCCGGCAACATCGACTTCACCGCCTTTCTCCTCGCGCTCTGCGCCGCGGCGATGGCGGCGGCGCTCGTGCGCGGCCGGTCCAAATGGCTGCTCGCGCCGCTCGCGCTGACGGTGTGGACGCTCTGGCAGCTGCGCGTCGCCGCCGCGCTGCTCGGTCTCGCGGTCACGGCGGTGCTGGGCCTGCCGCCGCTGTTCCCCCAACGGCGGCGGGCGATGTGGGCGATAACGCTCCTGCTCGCCGCGGCGGCGTTCGCCCTTGTCTGGTTTTTCCCCGGCGACGGCGGCACGCTCTCCGAGCTGCACCGGCTGCTGCACGGCGAGGTCGATCTGACCTTCGGCTCGTCGCGGCTCCTCATCTGGCGCTCCCTCCTGCCGCTCATCGCGGAGCGCCCGCTGCTCGGCGGCGGCTGCGGGACGCTGTATCTGCGCGACGTTCCGCCGTTCTACTGGCAGCGCGGCGGCGAGACCACCTACTTCGCCGTCACGAGCGCGCACAACGAATACCTCGGCGTTCTCGTCGATCAGGGCGCGTTGGCGCTGCTCGCGTTCCTCGCGCTGCTTGCGCTCGCGCTTTGGCGCGCGTACCGCCATGCGGAAAGCGACCGCTGTGCGGTCGCGGGCGCGGCGCTGCTCTGCTACGCGGTGACGGCGTTTTTCTCCGTCGCCTGCTGCATCACGGGCGTGTACCTCTGGCTGCTGCTCGCCATGCTCGCGCCGAAGGAAAAATAAAAAACGAGGGGAAGGTCTTGACCTTCCCCTCGCCTTTTTCACTTTCTGAGCGTCAGGCGGAAGTCCCCGCCCTCGCTCGCGCAGGACACGGTGTAGCCCTGCTTCTCGCCGAAGCGGGTCACATTCTCCACGCAGGTCTGGCTGTCCACCAGCACCTCGAGCGTGTCGGGCGCGCTCTTCTTGACCTCGTTCTGCACCATCACCACAGGCATGGGGCAGGAATAGCCTCTTGCGTCGATCATTTTGCCGCCTCCTTTTTGGGCATATTCCACAGGGCGATCACCAGCAGCACGACCAGGCCGGCGATCACGGCGGCCTTGCCCGCGGCGGAGATGCCGCCGACCACGAGCTGACCGGCGTCGTTCCTGCTGTCGGGGTTGCCGGCAAGGCCGAAGTTGTGCGCGAGAGCCGCGCCGACGATCATGCCGAACACGGTCACGGCGCTGTCGCCGTTGCCCTGCGCGGCCAGGATGAGCTGACGCAGCGGGCAGCCGCCGAGCAGCACGCTGCCCCAGCCGACGAGCACCATGCCCAGCAGGTTCCAGACGTGGGCGCTGTGGGCGATGGGCTGAAGCGCGAAGCCGAGGTTGAACTGATTCATGGCAAGGTTGCCGATGAGCGTAACAACAAAAATCGCCGCGAAGCCGTAGAGCAGGTGGAAGTCTCCCAGCATCACGGCGTCACGCAGACCGCCGACCATGCAAAGGCGGCTCTTCTGCGCCAGCGCGCCGACCACGAGCGCGACGAGCAGCGCGATCCAAAACGGCGCGTGCATGGAGCCGGGGCCGGCCTCGGACGCCTTGAACAGCGCGGGCACGGTCAGCACGAGGATCAAAAGCGCCGCCATCACGGTCGGCAGCACGCTGCCCTCGGAGGTGCTGACCTCGTAGGAGCGCTTGAGCGTGAAGCCGCGCTTGAGGCAGGCGATGCCGATGAGGATGCCGATAAAGAAGCCGGCGAGACCGACGAGCGCGTTCAGGTCGCCGCCGCCGAGGCGGAGCACCATGCGCAGCGGGCAGCCGAGGAAGGCCAGCGCGCCGATGACGACGAACGCGCCGATGACGAAGCGCAGCGCGGGCGACGAGCCGGCGCGGGCCTTGAACTCCTTGCCCGCCACGCTCATGAGGAACGCGCCGAGCACGAGGCCGATGATCTCCGGACGGACGTACTGCACCTTGGCGGCGCTGTGCAGGCCGCAGGCGCCCGCAGTGTCGCGCAGGAAGCAGGCGATGCAGAAGCCCATGTTGGCGGGGTTGCCCATCGCCGTGAGAATGAGGGCGGCAAGGCCGACGGCCACGCCCGCGAGGACGACGCCCCAATGGATCTTTTTCATTTTCTCTCCACTCCTTGTTCTTTCTCTCTCGTTATTCTTTGAGAAAGATATTGATGAACACAGTATAAGGTCTCCGTCAAAAAATGGCAAATGGATTTATCCGAAGAAAACGGTAATATCATCGGTTTTTCCGATGATATTACCGTCCTCTTTCCTATGGATCTTTTTTCACAATATCAGCTCGTAAAAGCCCTCGACCTCCAGCCCCTCGCCGGCGGCAAGCGACTCGAGCGCGGCGCGCCTGTCCGGCTCGGCGCGCCACGCCATGCCGCAGTCCGCGGTCAGCGCGCGCGGCACCGGAATGAGCCGCCCCGCAAGGCCGCGCGCCGCGCAGAGCTTTTCCATGCCGATGGCGGCGGCGGTGGTGTGAAAGGTCACGACCAGCCACGTCCTTTTCTCTCTCATCGCGCCAGCTCCTCCACCGCGCGGATGGCCGCGTCGGTCTCCTCCTCGGTGTTGTACCAGCCGAAGCTGAAGCGCACCGCGCCCTGCCCCTCCGTGCCGAGCGCGCGGTGCAGCCGCGGCGCGCAGTGCGCGCCTGAGCGCGTGGCGATGCCGTAGTCCTCCGCGAGCGCGTCGGCGACCTCGCCGGAGTCCAGGTCCCGGATGTTCAGCG
>CALDMA010000162.1 GCA_937915075.1 uncultured Oscillospiraceae bacterium | reverse complement strand
AGATAGTCCGGCTCGCCGACCGCGGCGACGCGGAAGGTGTCGTACATCGCCCCGAAGAGCAGCGCGCGCCCGAGCAGGGCGCAGCTCATGCCGAGCATGGCGACGGCGTGGAACGGGGAAGCGAGCGCGGCGCGCGCGGGCAGGAAAAAGTCGAGCGCCGTGTCCGCCAGCGTGACGACGCAGGCGAGCGAGGAGAGCAGCTCATAGGTGACCGTCCTCGCGCGGAGCTGCTCGAAGGCGTAAACGAACACATCGCGTCCGAGGACGCAGACAAGAAGCTCGGCAATGAGGAACGGCAGGCAGCTGAGCAGCTTCTCCTCGGCGAACAGCGCGGGCATGGCGCCGAAGTGGTCGAGCAGCAGCGCGAGCCACGAGAGCGCGGTGACGAGCAGAGCGGCCCGTGCGCTGCGCAGACCCGTGCGCGCGTCGTCGCGGTAGCCGGCGGCCAGCTCGCCCGCGTCCGGCTCGGGGGTGTCGTCCCGCTCGCCGAAATCCTCGGTGAAGAAGTCCTCGGGCTCGTCCGGATCCTCGGGCGGCGGCTCCTCCCCGGGCTCGTCGGAATAAAGCCGCTCGGTGTCGCGCAGCCTTCTGCGCGAGAAAAGCCCGCGGCGCTTCGGCGGCAGAAGCTCGACCGGCTCCCCCGCTTCCTCCTCGTCGAGCACGGACTGCACGGTGCTCTCAAGCACCTCCTGCAGGCTCACGGTGTCCTGCGCGGGCGTGGCGGACGGTGACTCGTCCGGCAGCGCGGACGGCTGCGGCTCTGGCGGCTCCGCGGCGGGCGCGGCGGTTTTTCCGATCCGCACGGCAGGCCGCGGCTCGGGCAGCCCGACGTCCTCCGGCTCCGCGGCGGCTTCGGCGCCGTCCTCCCGGGAGCCGAACTCGGCTAAGATGCTCTCGAGCGTCAGGTCCGCGTCGTCCGACGCGCTGCGGGCCGCGCCGCGCAGCAAAAGCTCGGACTCGGCGAGCGTTTGTTCAAATTCTTGATCCTTTTTGTGATCCATGGAAGACCTCGTGAATAGCGGCGCGCGTCAGCCAAGGCGCTGACGCACAGCCTCGTAGAGCAGAATGGCGGCGGCGGCGGAAGCGTTGAGCGAGGAGATGCGCCCCTTCATCGGGATGCTGACGAGGAAGTCGCAGCCCTCGCGCACGAGCCTGCCCATGCCGTCGCCCTCGCTGCCGATGACGATGGCGGCGGGGCCCTTGAGGTCGGCCTCGTACAGGCTCGTGGTCCCCTCGGCGGCGGTGCCGAAGATCCACACGCCCTGCTGCTGCAGCTCCTTCAAAAGCGCCGGGATGTTCGGCACACGCGCGACGGGCAGATAGCTCACCGCGCCCGCGCTCGTCTTGCCGACGATGCTCGTCAGCCCCGCGCTGCGGCGCTTGGGGATGATGACGCCGTGCGCGCCCGCGCACTCCGCCGTGCGGATGATGGCGCCGAGGTTGTGCGGGTCGCTGATCTCGTCGCACACCACGAGCAAGGGGGCCTCCCCGCGCTCGCGGGCGACGGAGAGAATATCCTCCACGCTCGCGTACTCGCGCACGGCGGCGAGGGCGATGACGCCCTGGTGTGCCTTCGTCGCGCTCATATAGTCGAGCTTGCGGCGGTCGGCCTCGACCACCACCACGCCCGCCGCGCGGGCGGTTGATGCGATGTGTCCGAGCGTTTTGTCCGTCTCACCGCGGGCGATAAAAATCTTATCAATGGGTGTGCCGGCGCGCAGCGCCTCGGTCACGGCGTTGCGTCCCTCGATGAGGCCGTCCGCCTCGGCGTCGCGCTCGCGCATGGGGGGTCTTTCCTCCGTTTTCCGCTCGCGCGGGAAGCGCTTTTCCGTGCGGCTGTCCACGCCGCGCGGCCCGCGCTTTTCTTCGTATTCCTTCGACATAAACCGATCCTCCCGGTCAAAATTCGTATACATAACACACTATAGCACAACAAGCGGATAAGATAAAGGGGGAAGCGGACAAAAATTCACCGAAAATTCATACCGCGGCGCTTGTGAAACGAGGAGGGGTATGCTAAAATACCAGATAACTTGGCAAGCTGTCGCCTGCGCCCGCACAGGGCCGCCGGCTGAAAGGAACGCAGATACATGGATCAGAACGACAAGAACAAAAACAACAAGAACAACGACCGCCGCAGGGGCGTGCTGTCGCTGCTCATCTGGGCGCTGGTGCTGACCATCGGCTTCAACTACCTCCTCTCGGCGATGGACACGAAGAAGGTGGCGGAGAGCACCTGCGAGATCCGCTACGACGAATTTCTCGACCTTGTCCGCGACGACAAGGTCAAGGAGGTCGAGATCGCGGACCGCACGCTCAACATCACGCCTGTGGACGGCTTCACCTACACCGACGCGGACGGCAAGACCTACACGGGAGACTACCGGCTCTTCACCACGCAGATCAACGACCCCGAGCTGCGGTCGTTCCTGGATGAAAACGGCGTAGAGTTCGGCAAGCCCTACAAGGCGGAGACCTCGTACCTCGAGATCATCATGCTCAACTACGTCCTGCCCACGGCGCTGATGGTCGGCGCGTTCATCCTGATGATGCGCTTCATCAGCAAAAAGACCGGGGGCGGCGGCTTCGGCGGCCTCGGCAGCGTCGGCAAGTCCAACGCGAAGGTCTATATGGAAAAATCCACCGGCGTCACCTTTGCCGATGTCGCCGGTCAGGACGAGGCGAAGGAATCCCTCGTCGAGATCATCGACTTCCTGCACAATCCTCAGAAGTATACCGACATCGGCGCGAAGCTGCCGCGCGGCGCGCTGCTCGTCGGCCCTCCGGGCACGGGCAAAACGCTGCTCGCCAAGGCGGTCGCGGGCGAAGCGAACGTGCCGTTCTTCTCCATCTCCGGCTCCGGCTTTGTGGAGATGTTCGTGGGCGTCGGCGCGAGCCGCGTGCGCGACCTCTTTGCCGAGGCCTCGAAGGTAGCGCCCTGCATCATCTTCATCGACGAGATCGACGCCATCGGCAAGACGCGCGACACGCGCTTCGGCGGCAACGACGAGCGCGAGCAGACGCTCAATCAGCTGCTCGCCGAGATGGACGGCTTCGACCCCGGCAAGGGCATCATCGTCCTCGCGGCGACCAACCGCCCCGAAGTGCTCGACCAGGCGCTGCTGCGCCCGGGCCGCTTCGATCGCCGCATCACCATTGACCGCCCGAACCTCGCGGGCCGCATCGCCACGCTCGAGGTCCACACCCGCAACATCAAGCTCGGCGAGGACGTCGACCTCAAGAAGGTCGCGCTCGCGACCGCCGGCTGCGTCGGCGCGGACCTTGCCAACATCGTCAACGAGGCGGCGCTGCGCGCCGTGCGCAAGGGCCGCAAGCTCGTCACGCAGGAGGATATGCTCGCCGCGTTCGAGTTCGTCATCGCGGGCAGCGAGAAGAAGAACAGCGTACTCACCGAGTTTGAAAAGAAGCTCGTCGCCTACCACGAGGTCGGCCACGCGATGGTCGCCTACAAGCAGAAGAACGCCGAGCCCGTGCAGAAGATCACCATCGTGCCTCACACCGAGGGCAGCCTCGGCTACACGCTCCTCATGCCCGAGGAGGACAAGACCAACCTGCGCACCCGCGACGAGCTGATGGCGAAGATCGCCGTCTCCATGGGCGGCCGCGCCGCCGAGCAGGTCGTGATGCACACGATGACCAACGGCGCCTCACAGGACATTCAGGAGGCCACAAACATCGCCCGCAACATGGTCGCCATGTACGGCATGAGCGACGAGTTCGGCATGATGGCGCTCGGCTCCGTCCGCAGCCAGTACCTCGACGGCGGCTACGGTCTCGACTGCGCGCAGGAGACCGCCGCCGTGATGGATAAGGCCGTCAAGGAAATTCTGGAGAAGTGCTATACCGACGCGGTGAAGGTCATCGAGGAGAATATCGACGATATGCACAAGGTCGTCGCCTATCTTTTGGAGAAGGAGACGATCACCGGCGGCGAGATGGTCGCCATCCTCGAGGGCCGCGATCCCGCGACGGTGGAGGACGCCTACGCCTCCACGCGCAGGAGCGACAGCGGCTTCCGTCCCTCCGTGCCGAGCACCATCGAAGCGCCCGCGCGTCACATTTCCATGACGAGCGAGAAGATCGAGATGCCGCCGCTGGACGGCGAAGCGCCGGACGAGTCCTCCGCATCCGACGCGGAGAACGGCGAGGACGCGGAAACGCCCGCGGAGGACACTCCCGCCGGTGACGGCGCGGAGACGCCCGACCACGAATAAACCGAAAGCGCCGCCCGCAGGCGGCGCTTTTCCGCAAGGAGGAGTCCCATGAGACAACAGACGAGGGAGCTGGCGCTCGCGAGCGTGCTCGGTGCGCTGGCGGTGCTGTTCCTGTTCCTCGGCGGCGTGCTGCCGCTGGCACTCTACGCCTGTCCCCTGCTCGCGTCGGCCTGCCTGCTGCCCGTGCGTGAGGAATGCCGCGCAAGCTATCAATGGTGCTGCTTTTTTGCCGCAGCGCTGCTGGGACTGCTGCTGGGACCGGACAAGGAATCCGCGCTGCTCTTCTGCTTTTTGGGCTATTACCCGCTCGTGCAGCCGAGGCTCGACGCGATCGGCAGCCGCGCGCTGCGCTTTCTCACAAAGCTCGGGCTATACGTTCTCGCCGTCGGCGCGATGTACGCGCTGCTCGTCTTTGTGTTCCGGCTCGACGCGGTAACGGCGGAGCTGGCGGCGACCGCTCCCTGGCTCATCGCGGCGACCTTTGCGCTCGGCGCGGTGCTGCTCTTTCTCTACGACGAGCTGCTGCGCCGCTTCGCGCGGCTGTACCGAAGGCGGAAGCGAAAATGAAAACGAAGAAGGACGCGAAAGCGTCCTTCTTTTTATCCCTTTTCGTTCTCCGCGGGCTGCACCCTCGCGCTGAGGTAGGCCGCGAGCGCGCCGAGAGCGGCGGCCAGCAGACAGGTCAGCACGTCGCGCACGCCGTCGTAGTGCAGCGGGATGATCACGACCGTCGAGGCCAGCACGATGCCGAACACGGCGTGGTAGAAAAGCGGGTAATGCGCCCGGAAGCACCAGTTCACCACGCGCGCGAGCGTCAGCACGATGAGCGCCATGCCGAGCAGCCACGGCAGGATCACCGCCATGTCGAGCCTTGCGAAGCCCTCCGCCATCGGCGTGAACAGCCCGACCGCCATCAGGATGGAGGAGGACGTCATGCCCGGCACGATCAGGCTCAGGCCCCAGAGCAGGCCGCAGAAGAAAAAGCCGAAGAAGTTTGCCTGCATCGTGTAAAACGCGCCGTACTGCGCGTAGAGCAAAACGGCGGAGAGGGCAAGAAAGCTGACCGCGCAGGAAAGGTACGCGCCGCGTCCGCGCCCCTGTGCGCCCGCCTCGGCCCACAGGCTTGGGATCGTGCCGAGGATGAGGCCGATGAAGAGGCAGGTCGCGAGCTTTTCCGAGCGGTCAAACAGCACGAGGATCAGCCCGCCGCCGCACAGGAAGCCGAGGATCGCGCCGGCGCCGACCGGCAGCAGGAGGGAAAGGTGGCGGCGCAGAGCGTCGAGCGGGTGCGCGAGCACCTCCATCACCGGCCGGTAGATGCCGAAGACGACCGACAGCACGCCGCCGGAGATGCCCGGCAGGATGCCGCCCGCGCCGATGATGAAGCCCTGCGCCAGCCGCAGCAGGACCGTCTTGAGGGAGACGCCCATTTTTAATAGCCTCTCTTCCGGTCGACCAGATGCGCGAGCGGACGGCCCGCGGCGTAGTTTTTCAGATCGTCACAGAACATCTGCACGCTCTTGTCGCAGGTATAGCCGAGCGTCATGTTGCCCGCGACGTGCGGCGTGAGCAGCAGATTTTTCGCGCGGCGCAGCGGATGGTCGGCGGGCAGCGGCTCGGGCACGACCACGTCGAGTGCCGCGCCGGCGAGCCGTCCGGCGTTGAGCGCGTCGCAGAGCGCCTCCTGGTCGATGGCGGTGCCGCGGCCGACGTTCACGACGAAGGCGCTGTCGGGCAGCAGCGCGATGCGCTCGCGCGAGAGGATGCCCACGGTCTCCGCCGTGGAGGGTAGCGCCATGACAAGGAGATCCGTTTCGGGCAGGACGCTGTCCAGCTCCGCGATGGCATGGATGGAGGTGAACGCCGGGTCGGAGGGCCTGACCGTGCGGCGCACGCCGGTGATGCACGCGGGCTGGAAGGCCTGCGCGCGGCGGGCAAACTCCGTGCCGATGTCGCCCGTGCCGAGCACGGTGATGCGCGCGCCATGCAGCGAGCGGATGCCGCCGGGGAGCGTTTCCCAGCCGCCCGCGCGGATGATCTCGGTGTATTCCGGCTGGCGGCGCAGCAGCATCAGGCAGACCATGATGAGATGCTCGGAGATGGTGGTGCCGTAGGCGCCGGAGGAGTTGGTGAGCCGGCAGTCGGGATTCTGATACAGGCTCTCGTCGCAGAAGCGGTCCACGCCCGCCCAGCAGCAGCAATACCACTTGAGGCTCTTCGCGCTGCGGATGACCTTCTGTGAGCAGTGCCCGTAGAGGATCTCGCAGTCGTCCACATTGCCGACCGCCGCGGCGGACGAGGGAAAATATTCGATCTCATAGCCGTATCTGGCTGCCGCCGCGTTGAGCTGACGCTCGTATTTGTCGTTGAGAAAGTCGATGATAACGCCGATCTTTTTAGCCATGCTGAGTGATCTCCTTTATAATTTGTTCCGCGCAGCGCATCCCGTCCGCCGCGGCGGAGAGAATGCCGCCGGCATAGCCGGCGCCCTCGCCGCAGGGATAGAGCCCGCGCAGAGCGGTTTGATAGGTATCGTCGCGCACGATGCGCACGGGGGAGCTGGAGCGCGTCTCGACCGCGGTGAGCACCGCGTCGGGCGCGGCGAAGCCGCGCAGCTTTTTCTCCAGCAGCGGCAGCGCCTCCTCCAGCGCCTTGCAGACGAAATCCGGCAGGCACTCGTGCAGGTCGCACCAGCGCACGGCGGGGCGGTAGGTCGGCTTGACTCTCCCCGGTCCGATCGACGGGCGGTGCGCGAGGAAATCGCCGACCGTTTGCGCGGGAGCGGCATAGCCCCCGCCGCCGAGGGCGTAGGCAGCCTCCTCCAGCCGGCGCTGAAAGGCGACGCCCGCGAGCACGTCCGTGCCGCCGAAGTCCTCCGGCGTAACGGAGACGAGCAGCCCGCCGTTGATATTTTCGCCGTCGCGCGCCAGCTCGCTCATGCCGTTCGTGACCACGCGGCCCGCTTCGCTTGCCGCGGCGACGACCTGTCCGCCGGGGCAGACGCAGAACGAGAACACGCCGCGTCCCGCCGCCGTGTGGGCCGAGAGCTTGTACGAGGTCGGCGGCAGCGAGGGGTGGCCCGCGTACTGCTTATACTGCTGCGCGTCCATGTCGCTCTGGCGGTGCTCGATGCGCACACCCACGGCAAAGGGCTTCAACTCCATCGGGATGCCCGCGTCGCGCAGCATGGCGAAGGTGTCGCGTGCGCTGTGACCGACCGCGAGCACCGCGTGCTCCGCAGGGAGCGTATACGTTCCGTCGGGAGACGTGACCCGCAGCGCGGCGAGCCGTCCGTCCCTCCGCTCCAGTCCGGTGACCTGATGAGCGAAGCGCACCTCCGCGCCAAGGGAAAGCAACTCCTGCCGCAGATTCTGCAGCACGACATACAGCCGGTCGGTGCCGATGTGCGGCTTGGCGTCGATGAGGATATCCTCGCTCGCGCCGAACGAGGCAAACTCCTCTAAGATGTATCGGTGGCGGACGTCCTTTGTGCCGGTGTTGAGCTTGCCGTCGGAAAACGTGCCCGCGCCGCCCTCGCCGAACTGGACGTTGGAGCGCTCGTTCAGCTCGCCCGCCGCCCAGAAGTGCTCGACGTCGCGCCGCCTCCGCTCAACGCATTCGCCGCGCTCGAGCAGGATAGGCCGCGCGCCGCAGCGGGCGAGCACCAGCGCCGCGAACAGTCCCGCGGGGCCCGCGCCGATCACGACGGGGCGCACAGCGGGCGCGGCAACCATCGGCGGCAGCTCGTAAAAGGCGGGCGCGTAGACGCTGACGCTTTTGTTCCTCGCGCGGCGCAGCACCCTTTCTTCGTTTTCGAGCGCGGCGGAAACGGTATAAATAAACGTCACGCCGTCGCGCGCGTCGATGCTGCGGCGGAGGATGTGCAGCGCAGGAAGAGGCGCTTTGATGCGCAGCGCCGCCGCGGCGCGTTCGTATAATAACGTCTCGCTCTCGCCCGGGGCGAGCTTCAGCCCTTCGATCTTCAGCATGGCGGCGCTCCTTTCGCATCGGGAAATCGGCTTTATTGTAGTATATCCGAATGTCCCGCGCAAGCTATTTTTTCCAATTCGGCCATTCTTCAGAATTTCTTTATCGACTATTCAAAAAATGTTCAAAAAAATACACGCCGACTTCACGAAATGGACATAAACAAGGGGTATTATCAGTAGCATCCAAAGGAAAGCAAACGCTTCACGGCAAGGAGGCTTATTTATGTATTACGAAGACGAAAACAACCTGTACCATTACAGCTACCGCAAGGGCGACAAGGCGGAGAACGTCCGCGATGTGGACTACACCGAGGTACCGAACACCGCGGAAAAGGCAGACCCCTGGGAGGAGAAGAAGCCGAAAAAGAATCGGTTGGGGCTGAAGATCGCCGCGCTGGCGCTCGCCTGCGCGCTCATCGGCGGCGCGGCGGGCGCAGGCATCACGCACCACGCCATTACCTCCGCGCACGGCTCGACGCAGATCGAGGTCTCCGACCGTCAGGTCGCCGAGGTCCGGCAGGTCAAGGTGGACGGCAAGCAGCAGCTCACCATGCCGGAGGTCTACGCCGCCAACGTCAACAGCGTCGTGAGCATCAACGTGTCCACCACGACGAACGTCTTCGGCCGCACGACCGAGTCCGCGGCCAGCGGCAGCGGCTTCTTCCTCACGAAGGACGGCTACATCCTCACGAACTACCACGTCATCGACGGCGCGACGAGCGTCAAGGTGACGACCTATGACGGCGCGACCTACGATGCCGTCATCGTCGGCGGCGACGAGGACTACGACATCGCCGTCATCAAGGTCGAGGGCAGCGACTTCCAGCCCGTTTTGCTCGGCGATTCCGGTAAGCTCCAGATCGGCGAAGCGGTCGCCGCGGTCGGCAACCCGCTCGGTGAGCTGACCTTCTCCATGTCGCAGGGCATCGTCTCCTGCGTGAACCGTGCCATCAATGTGGACGGCACGCCGTTCAACATGATCCAGGTCGACTGCTCCATCAACCCCGGCAACTCCGGCGGCCCGCTGTTCAACAGCTACGGTGAGGTCGTGGGCATCGTGTCCGCGAAGTATTCGAGCTATTCCAACACCACCGTCGAGGGCATCGGCTTTGCCATCCCCATCAACGATGTCATCTCCATGGTCGAGGACATTATGACCAACGGTTATGTGACCAACAAGCCCTACCTCGGCATCTCCGCCGGCACGCTGACGGCCACCATGGCCCAGCAGTACCGCTACAGCATCAGCGAGGGCGTGTTCGTTTACTCCGTCGATGAAGGCGGCGCGGCGGAGAAAGCGGGGCTGAAGATGGGCGACGTCATTACCAAGATCGGCGACAAGACCATCACGAGCTATGAGGACCTCGTCGCGGCCAAGAAGAGCTACAGCGCCGGCGACACCGCGACCTTCACCATCTACCGCGACGGACAGACGCAGACCGTTGAGCTGACCTTCGACGCCACCCCGCAGACGCAGGAAACGGCGCAGGACAACAGCCAGCAGCAACAGCAGGGCGGCAACAACGGCGGAAACGGCGGCTATTACTATAACCCGTGGAGCTTCTTCAATGACTTCTTCGGCGGCGGCTACTACGGCGGCAGCAGCTATTCCGCCGACAGCGGCGACGCGGCCTGAGCAAAACAGCATACGCGATACGGAAAGGGCGGCTCATCGGAGCCGTCCTTTTTGTATATAGAAAAACCGCGTTGAACGCGTGCGCGAAAAATATAAAACTTTGCCTGCATAAGCAAAACCGCCCGCTCTGCGGGTGGTTTTGCTTATGCAGGCAATATAGGCGGATAAACGGGATTGCGCACTCCGCCCTCTGCGTGACAAATGTCTGAGCGAAAAGGACAGGCGCGGGACGCGACAGGTGTCCGTCAGCTACTTCGCGGCGGACCGATAGCGCAACCTGGAACGCCGTTACAGTCCGGAGTACCGGGAGGCGCTGAATTAGCATAAGGTAAAGCTTTTCGATGAAGTGACCGAGTTGGTTATAGTCTGTTTTCGTGCAAGCCTCGTTGCGATCCTGATCAAATGTCTTTAAATCGTTTAAATAACTTCAGGTTTCCGCAGAAAGTTGAACATGAAAACTCCGATTCCGTGCGAAGCGGAGTTCTTTTCTGCTACCGAGGATAAATGAGAGGTTTCCATTTTTGAAACCAGAGTTACCGGGGGCGCGTTGGCACGCTCGATGGCTTTCTTGAGGATAGATCAGGTCTTGATTTCTCGTGCTTGCGCGATGTAAGAATCTCTCGCACTCTTTCTCAAGGTGGGCGAGCATACGCTGAAGGCAGATGCTGCCCCTGCCTGCAAATCAAATTGTTCGAATTTTGATTTGCTACACAACCGCTCCTTGTATTGACCTTATTTTCCCGTGTTTTTCGCTTCCCCGCATGGGTAATGTCCCTATTAGGGTCAACTCTACTTGATTGGCAAAGGCGGCAACGCTTGGCAAACACTTGCATTTGCAAGGGTTTAAGCCATATGGTATCGCTCCACATCCCACTGGATGGGTTCCATGCCGATGGAGCGGATAGCGGAGATCACATGGTCGTCGTACTCGCCGAACGGACAGCGGATGAGCGTAGGGCGAACGCCGGCGAGCGCCTCGATCTTGTCGCTGCAGGTGTTCACGTCCGCGATGATCTGGTCTGCGGTCAGGGAATTGTAGTGGTCGTGCGCATTGGAATGGTTCATCAGCTCGTTGCCGCTCTCAACGATGGCCTTGGCCTGCTCGGGGTACTGATCCGCCCAGTTGCCGACAACGAAAAAGGTACACTTCACGCCGTAGTCCGCGAGCACATCAAGGATCTTCTGTGTGTTGTCCGCCCCCCAGGGTGATGGCAGAATGCGGCAGTCCTCAATCGTCGAGGTCCTGCCGCATCTTTACTGGTAACATTGAGCTCGCTTTTGCGCAAGTATATTTGCGCTCCACCTACCTGCTTACCGATAAACCGCGTAGAATGCCGTAAGAATAACGCCCACCCTCCCCCGACGCAAATTTTTTGCACAATACAAAAGAGCTGAAAAACAGCACAACTGCTAAGGCGCGAGAAAATGCTCTCTCAGGCCTTAGCAGTCGCGCTTTTGAATTTCAGGATATCGCCCTGCCGGTCATCACATGTTGCCTGCTGCACTTACATCGCACAGCCTGTCATATTTTACCCGACGTTGTGAATCGCCGATCCCTTCCACGCAGACAGGAACGCTTCGCCCAGGCCTTCGCTCACGGACGGGTGCGGGAAGACCGTCTCGAGTACCTCCTCCGCTGTCAACTCCGACTGCATCGCCGTGGCAAACTGGGCGATCATTTCCGTCGTATGCGCACCGAACAGGTGCACGCCGAGGATCTCGCCGTACTTGCTGTCCAGAATGACCTTCATCATGCCATCCATGCCGCCGTCGATCAGGGACTTGCCGTTCGCGTAAAGCGGGAAACGACCGATTTTCACGTCGTCGCCGCAGCGCTCTCCGGCCTGCGCTTCGGTCAGGCCGACGCTCGCGATCTCGGGCTCCATATAAATGCAGGACGGGATGCAGTCATAGCGCATCGTGCGTTGACCGCCGCAAATGTTGGCAACAGCGATCTCCGCTTCTTTAAAGGCGGTGTGCGCCAGCATGGCCTTGCCGTTCGCGTCGCCGACCACATAGATGTTGTCGATGCTGCTCTTGAGGCTCTCGTCGCAGGCGATGGCCGCACCGGAATACTCCAAGCCGACCTCTCTTGCGCCGAAGCCCTCCGTGCTCGGACGGCGGCCAAGGGACATGAGAACATAGTCCGCCTGAAGCGTCTGCTCCTTGCCTTCCATCTCATATGTCACCTGTCCGTTCTTCACAGACAGGACCTTTGCGCCCATGTAGAACCGAACGCCACCCTTTTCAAGGCTTTTGCGGGCCTTTGCTGCGATCTCAGCGTCTACCATGGGCAGGATCTCGCCCGCCATTTCGAGCACGCTGACCTTGCTGCCGAACTGACTGAGCGCGTAGGCAAACTCAATGCCGATGACGCCGCCGCCGAGGATCGCAATAGAGCCGGGGACCACGTCAAGGTTCAAAAGCTCCGTGCTGGTGAGCACTTCTTTACCCTCGCAGGGGATGCTCTTGGGATGGAGCGTTTCAGAGCCGGTGGCAATGATAAAATACTTGGAAGTGATCTCCTTGCCGTCGGCAAGGACGACGGTGTGCGCATCCTTGAGCGTGGCGGTCCCCTCGATCACCTTGGCGCCCGCGGCCTTCAAAAGGCCCTGCACGCCGCCGACGAGCTGCTGCGTCACGCTCTGCTTTCTCTTCTGCAGGCGCTGCATATCGATGGAGACAGCGTCCTTCTGCACGCCGACAATGCCGACAGCCTCCGCATTGCGGAGCGCGGACAGCTCCTCTGCCGCCTTAACGAATACCTTCGTGGGGATGCAGCCGCGGTTCAGGCAGGTACCGCCGAGGCGCTCTTTTTCGATCAGGCAGGTCTTCTTTCCTTGCCGCGCCGCCAGAATGCCCGCGACATAGCCGCCGGGGCCTCCGCCGATCACTGTTACATCATAATCGTAAGTCATAGCAGGCCTCTTAAATCAGGATTTTCAGCGGCTCTTCGAGCAGCTCCTTCACATACTCGACGAACTGCGAAGCGAGCAGGCCGTCGATGATGCGGTGATCCACGGTCAACTGAATGTTCATCATCGGACGGATGCAGATCTCGTCCTCGCCCGCCTCGTTTGTCACGACGATCGCCTTCTTGCGGATCGAGCTGACGGACAGGATGGCAGCCTCCGGCGGGTTGATGATCGCCGTGAAGTTTTCAATGCCGAACATGCCGAGGTTGGAGATGGAGAACGTGCCGCCGCTGTACTCTTCAGGCTTGAGTCGGCCGGTCTTGGCTCTTTCGACCAGGTCTCTGCTCTCCTGCGCGATCTGCGTTAGGGTCTTTTCCTGCGCGTTCTTGATCACGGGGACGATCAGGCCGTTGTCGCCTGCGACCGCGCTGCCGATATTGGTGCTCTTGTAAACGACGATCTCGTTGTCAACAAGCGAAGCGTTCACATTGGGGAATTTGACGAGCGCCTTGCTCACTGCTTTGACCATCAGATCCGAGAAGGCGATCTTCTGCTCGCTCTTTTCGTTGAGCATCTTGCGGAAGGCGGTCAGGTTCGTAGTGTCAATGCTGTCGGTGAAGTACAGGTGCGGTGCGGTGAACTTGCTCTGCGAAAGGCGGTCACCGATAATCTTCCTCACACCGCTGTAGGGTATCTTCTCGGCGATTCTCTTATCCTCGGTGCCCTTATCTTCCTTCTTCTGCGTCGCGGCGGCCAGAACGTCCTTCTTCATGACCTTGCCCTGCGCGCCGCTGCCGCTGACAGACTCGAGAGGAACATTCATCTCGTCCGCGATCTTCTTGGCAAGCGGCGACGCCTTGATGTCCTTTGCCGTGATGCCGCCTTCAAAGCCGGTGCCCTGGATCCTGGCGACGGAGTTGACGTCATAGCCCTCGTTCTTGATGAGCGCCTTTGCCTTCGGCGTCAGCTTGAGGGATTTGATGTCCGTTTCCTGCTGGGCGGGGGCTTCCTCCTTGGCGGTCTCTTCCGCGTCATCATCGAAGTCCGCCTTGACCGCAGCGTCCGGCGCGACGTCCATCACATGGGCCTTGAGCGCGGCATCCGCGTCCTCGCCAGGATCGCCAATGACGGCGATCGGCGTGAAGACGGGGACCGTCGTTTCCGGCTCGACGACGATCTTGAGAAGCGTGCCGTTTTCCGCAGCGTCGATGGTCACAACGCTCTTATCCGTGTGTACGTCAAAGAAGGGCTCGCCCTTTTTGACGCTCTCGCCGATCTGCTTGTGCCATGCGACAAGACTGCCCTCGTCCTGCGTAAAGCCAAGCTTCGGCATAATAATAACCTTTGCCATAGCAAACCTCTCCTTTACACCAACTTCTTCACCGCTTCAAGGATCATATTCTCGTTCGGCACCACGAGCTTTTCAAGCACGGGGCTGAACGGCAGCGGGACGTCAGGCGCGCAGACGCGCATCATCGGCGCTTCCAAATCGTAGAAGACGTCCTTCATGATGCCGAAGCCGATCTCACCGCTGATGCCAAAGCTCGTGTTACCCTCGTCCACGACAAGGAGCTTGCCGGTCTTTTTGACCGATCTTGCTACAGTCTCATAGTCGAAAGGTTTGATGGTGCGCGGGTCAATGACCTCGATGTTTACGCCGTCCTTTGCCATGTGCTCGGCGACAGTCAAGCTCTTGCCGACCATCGTGGAGGTCGCCACGATCGTCAGATCCGTGCCCTCTCGCATGATCTTTGCCTTGCCAAAGGGCAGGAGCAGATTCTTGTCCGCATCGTCCGGCATATCGAACTGCTGGCTGTACTGCATTCTGTGCTCGACAACGACGACAGGGGCGTTGTCACGGATGGCCGTCTTCAGCAGGCCCTTGGCGGTATACGCGTCAGAGGGAACTGCGACCTTCAAGCCGGGAAAGTAAGCAAGCAGCGAATTGAGACACTGGGAGTGCTGAGCAGCGCTCGCTCTGCCAAGGCCGATGGTCGTGCGGATCACCATCGGTACACCGCGCTGCCCGCCAGACATATAGGTGATCTTGGCCATTTGGTTGGCGATCTGGTCCATTGCGACTAACATAAAGTCAGAAAACATAATTTCAACAATCGGACGCATGCCGGTCAGCGCCATACCGACGCCCATACCGACAATGCCGGACTCACTGATTGGGGAATCCTTCATACGAAGATCACCGTATTTTTCCCACAACCCCAAATTGGCCTTCCATGTTCCGCCGTTTGGACCAACATCCTCGCCAATCATCATGACCATCGGATCACGCGCCATTTCTTCATCCAACGCCTCGCGCACGGCATCTCTATAATAAATCTTTCTCATGTTATCTCCTCACTCGCAGAAAATGCCCGTCATCAGGTCGCTCTCCTCAGGATACGGGCTCTCCACAGCATACTCACACGCCTGCCGGATCTCTTCATCAACGCTCTTTTCGATCTCCGCGATCTCTTCGTCCGTCAGGTACTTCTTCGCACGGAACAGCTTGAGCGGATCTCTCTCCTTCCAATGCTCCAGCTCGCCCGGCGCACGGTAGTTGCCCGGGTCGCCGCCGTTGTGGCCATGCTGACGGTAGGTCTTGCACTCCACGATGGACGGACCGCCGCCGCTGCGTGCCTTGGACACCGCCTTGGACACCGTCTCATACACTGTCTCGACTTCATTGCCGTCAATGGTATAGCCGTCAATGCCGTAACCGATTGCTCGCTTGGCAAGGTCATGCTCCTTGGTCACGCGGTTGATATCGACCGTGATACCGTACTGGTTATTTTCAATGATATAAACAACCGGCAGATCCCACGCAGCCGCCATGTTGATGCTCTCGTGGAACGTACCCTCATTCGAGGCGCCGTCGCCAAAGAAGCACAGCACGACCTGATCGGTATTCCGGTACTTGCAGCTGTAGCCAGCGCCTGTCGCAATGGGAATGCCGCCGCCAACAATACCATTAGCGCCTAAAATCCCCAGACTCATATCCATGATGTGCATGGAACCACCCTTGCCACCGCAATAACCGGTCTTCTTCCCAAGGATCTCCGCCATCATACGCTTGGTGTCCGCACCACGCGCGACCAGATGTCCATGGCCTCTGTGCGTGCTTCCGATGTAATCGTCCGGGCGAATGGCAGCGCAGGCGCCCACCGCAACCGCTTCTTCTCCGATGTAAAGATGTGCCAGGCCCGGCATCAGCCCGCGCTTATAGAATTCGAAGACCTCCTCCTCGAAACGCCGGATGCGATACATGCTGGCATACATGGATCTTGCCATTTCCTTGTCTTTCATGCTTTGTATATCCTTCCTTTCATACAGGGTTTATAATTATATTTACTTTTTATAATTATATATCGCGCACTAAATTTGTCAACTCTTTTCCGCGATTTTTCTCGCACTTTTTTCGTAAATTATCGGTTGCCTTTGCCTTGAAAAAGCGATAGAATAGAGTGAAAATCATCTGGTCTCCCCAGACTTCTCTGCCTATATGGCAGTTCCCGACGCTGTAATTTTGCAAAAAACAGATACGGAGGCTTTTCATGTCCAAAACCGAAGACCTGACCCTGAAGGATCGTATCTATGAGACCATATTAAATGATATCCTTTTTCTCCGCTTCATGCCGGGTGAAAAGATCCCCGAAGCGCAGATCGCCAAGGAGCTCGGCGTCAGCCGCCCCCTCGTTCACGAGGCCGTGCAGCGTCTATCATGGGACGGTCTCGTCAAGCTGGAGCCAAACCGCCCGCCCACGGTCATCATCATGGACAGCCGCATGATCCAGGACCTCGCCTTTGTCCGCTGGCAGCACGACCAACTGGCCATTCCTCTTGCGATCTATAACGCCAGCGCAAGAGACATCTCCGAGCTGCGCGAGGTCGCAGCGCAATGTCTTCAGGCCAATTCCGATAATGATCTCAAGCAGCGGCATATTCTTGATGCCCAATTCCATCAAAAAATCTACTTCCTCAGCGGAAATGAATTGTTGTATAGTCTGCATTACCGGCTGTCTCTGCTCGTCCGGCTGTGGCAGTCCCTACATATCACCTCCAATGCGATGCTTGTAGACGGATTGATGCAGCACTTTCAATTATTGGATGCATTCGAGCGGCGCGATACTGCAAGTGCGCTGGAGATCATTCAGAAACATTCCAGTTCATCCTTCGGTTCCGATTTTCACGGAAATCTCCTCACGCCGAACGATCTGCTTCACTTGAACTAAAAGCTCACACTCCAAAAAGCAAAACAACAGAGGGCAGGGGCTGCTGTGTGCAGCCCTCCCTCTGTTTTGTTTAATGTTTCTCCCCAGAGTCTTTTTCTTTTGCCTTTTTTGCCTTACGATAGCGGATATACATTTCTGTCTCCGCCGCTGAAGTAATCAAAAAAACCAGGTCCACGATCAGAAAGGCCCAAAAACTGCGGCCAGATATTATAAAATACACGGTAACATATGCCCACAGAGCCAGGCAAAGATAACTGCCGATCAGCTTTGCAAGTGGATGATACAATCTTCTGCGAAACATACGTTCTCTCCTTCTTTTCTGTGTCCGTTCCCTGCCTTACCGCTGCACTCTGCCGGTGCCGTCGCCGCCCATGAGCTTGGTGACGTCGGAAACGCCGACGCGGTTGAAGTCGCCGATGATCGAATGCTTCAGGCAGCTCGCCGCCACGGCAAACTCGAGCGCGGACTGCTTGTCCTCATAGTGATTGAGGCCGTAGAGCAGGCCGCCGGCAAAGCTGTCGCCGCCGCCGACGCGGTCCACGATGTCGCGGATCTCGTATTTCTTCGAGACGTAGAAGTCCTTGCCGTCGTTCAGGCAGGCCGCCCAGCCGTTCCAGTCGGCGCTGTGGCTCTCGCGCAGCGTGATAGCGATCATCTTCATGTGCGGATACGCCGCGAGCACCTTATCACCGAGCGCTCTGTACTTCGCGCGGTCCAGCTCGCCGGACTCGACGTTCACGTCATCCACGGTGATCTCGAGAGACTTCTGCACGTCCTCCTCGTTGGCGATGGCAACGTCCACATACTTTGCGATCTCGCGCATGATCTCACTGGCCTTTTTGCCGTACTTCCAGAGGTTCTTGCGGTAGTTGAGGTCGCAGGAGACGGTGATGCCGCGCTTCTTCGCTTCCTTGACGGACTCGACGGAAAGCTCCATCGCGCTCTCGCTGATGGCGGGCGTGATGCCGGTAATGTGGAACCATTCCACGCCGTCGAACGCCTTGTCCCAGTCGATATCGCCGGGCTTGGCCAGCGCGATGGCGGAATAGGCACGGTCATAGACGACCTTGCTCGGACGCTGGTTCGCGCCGCTCTCGAGATAGTAGATGCCCATGCGCCCCTCGCCGGTGACGATGCGCTTGGTGTCCACATTGAAACGGCGCAGCTCCGCCTTGCAGGCGTCCGCAATGGCGTTGTCGGGCAGAACCGTCAGAAACGCCGCATCCTCACCGTAGTTGGCAAGGGAGACGGCAACGTTCGCCTCGCCGCCGCCGAAGGTTGCTTCAAGCATGGGAGACTGGAAGAAGCACTCCTGTCCGGGCGCCTTCAGGCGCAGCATGATCTCGCCGAACGTCAGAAATTTCATTGTGATTGCCTCCTTTTACTTCTGCAGCAGGTGGACGGCAAAGCCGCCGAATTCCTGCTTGAGATAGACCGCGACCATCTTCTCGCCCTTGTACTTGGCGGTGGACTCGTCGAGCGTGAAGCCGTTCTTGGCAAGCTCCGCCGCCGCGCGGGGAATGGAATTGGTTTTGACCGCAATGTGGCCGTTCTTGCCGAGGTAGGGGCTCTTCATGACCTCCACGCCGCTGCCGGCAAAGTTGGAGCTGTTGCCCTCCTTCACGCCGAAGCCGAAGGCCGCGTCAAGCGCCTGGCACACAGCGAGCGACTCGTCCGCATCGGCGGTATTCACGCCGATGTGCGCGACCTCAAAGCCGAGCGCAATCCTGCGCGCCTCCTTGCAGAGGTTCGTGATCTTATCAAAATTGTGCGCGGCGATGTCCGCCTTGGCACACAGCCAGCTGCCGCCGACCGCATGGATGAACGGGGCGGAGATGTACTCGGCGAGGTTCTTGTCGTTCACGCCGCCGGTGGGAATGAACTTGATGCCGCCGAACGGGCCGGAGAGCGCCTTCATGGCCGTCAGGCCGCCATAGACGTTAGCCGGGAAGAATTTCACGACCTTCAGGCCGCAGGCCATCGCCTGCATGATCTCGGTCGGCGTCACGCAGCCGGGCGTTACGCCAACACCATGCTCAACGCACCAGACCACGATCTCCTCGTTGAAGCCGGGGGAGACGATGAACCTTGCGCCGCGCGCGACGGCGTTCTTGCACTGCTCGAGCGTGATGACCGTGCCCGCACCCACGAGCATATCGGGGCACTCCTTTGCGACCGCCTCGATGGAGTCGGCGGCTGCCGCCGTGCGGAACGTGATCTCCATTACGTCCACGCCGCCTGCGAGCAGCGCCTTAGCCGTCGGCACCGCGTCCGCCGCGTCATCGAGCACAACGACCGGCACCACTGCGGCATTATAAAGTCTTTCTAATGCTGTCATTCTTTTTACCTCCTGCCCATGCAGGTCTATTCATTCAAATTTTTGCAGATGATTAACCGGATAAATAGGCGTCCTGCCCTCTAACACGTCGACAACATTTTTTGCCGCCTTCGTTTTGAGTTCCGTTACACCTTCCGCCGTAGAATAAGCCGTGTGGTCGGTCAGCACGACGTTGTCCAGCTTGCAGAACGGAGAGTCTGCACCGAGGGGCTCATGGTTATGCGTATCGAGTCCCGCCGCAAGAATACGGTGCTCGTGCAGTGCCTCGAGCAGATCTGCATCGTTGACAAGCGGACCGCGGCTGACATTGATGAGAATCGCCGTCGGCTTCATCATCGCAAGAGTCTCCTTGCAGATCATTCCGTTTGTTTCGGCGTTGGCGTGCAAATGGAGGGAGATGATATCGGAAATGCGGAATAGCTCCTCCTTTTCCACCTTGCGCACGCCGATCTCAGCAAGCTGCTCGGCGCTGATATAGGGGTCGTATGCCACGACCTCGGCAAAGCCAAAGCCGCTGACTTTGCGGATCAGCGCACGGGCAATGCGACCCGCGCCGATGACGCCGAGCGTCTTTCCCTTGAGGCGGAAGCTGTCTGCCTGGATGTTCCACCTGCCCTCGCGGACCTCATGATCGCGCAGAGGAATATGGCGCAGGCAGGAAAGCATCAGTGCCAGCGCATGATCGGAAACATCCTCCATGCAGTAATCGGGAACATTGGTCACCTGAATCCCGGCAGCAGTTGCCGCATCCAGGTCCACGTTTTCATAACCAACGCCGTAACGGCTGATAACCTTACAATGTTTCAGTCCGCTGATGGCCTCGGCACTCATCGGCGCAAGGTCCAGCAGAACGGCGTCGGCATCTGCACACTGTGCGACGATATCCGACGCACTCTCGCACTGGCACAATCTCAGTTCCATGCCGGCCGCTTCCAGAATACTGCGTTCAATCTCATAGCTTGCATGGCGCTTATCGCTGACGCAAACAACAGGTTTTTTCATGATTTGGTTTACCTCTCTCATTTCACTAAATACCCGCCGTCACACGGAATGATCGCTCCGTTAACATAGTCCGATGCCTTAGAGGCAAGGAAAATCGTCAACCCCTTCATATCGTCGCCTGTACCCCAACGGCCTGCCGGAATACGATCGGAAATCTCCTTGAAGCGCGGGTTTGACGGGTCGGTCAGCGCCGTGTTCATCGGCGTGTCCATATAGCCGGGTGCGATTGCGTTCACGGTGATGCCGTACTTCGCCCAGTCGTTGCACATAGCCTTTGTGAGCTGTGCAACGCCGCCCTTTGAGGCAGAATAGGCCGGAATAGTCGAGCCGCCGAAGAAGCTGCACATCGATGCGATGTTGATGATCTTGCCGCCTTTCCCCTGCTTGATCATCTGCTTTCCAGCCAGGCGGCTGAGCAGGAAGGGTGCAGTCAGATTGATGTTGATAACATCCAGCCAGTCCTGCAGCGGGAAATCCTCGCTCGGCGACCGGCGCTGAATACCCGCCGCGTTCACCAACACGTTGAGCTCTCCGCCCAGAAGCGCCAGCGCGTCGTAAAAGCACTTCTCCAGATCCTCGTGGTCTCCGAGGTTGCACTGAAGCCCGCTCGCCTTCCAGCCCTTTGCACGGTACTCTTCAGCCATTGCCATACACTTCGCCGAGGAGCCGATCATCACAACCTCCGCTCCGTTTTCCAGAAGCCCTTCGACCATCCCAACACCCAAGCCTCCGCTTGCGCCTGTAAAAATAACTTTTTTACCGCTTACATCAAAAAGATCCATGTTTTACCATCCCTTCGGTCCTTTATATATTCATTTGCGTCAGCAATCCCTTTAGAAACTGCATTGCACAAACAAGATCTTCATCGATCCCTGTCCTTACATATTCACGCCACAGCCGGTGATCGTTGGTCCACACGCCGAACGGTTTGGAGAAGCACTCCATCGCCAACGCGCCGTCGTACCCCGCAAGCCTGAGAGCGAGCAGGACCTCGCGCCAATTAACGTGGCCCATACCCGGAAGTTTGCGGTTATTGTCGCAGGAATGCACGTTTACGATTTTGCCGGAGGCTTTAACGATCGCCGCAGCAAGGTCGTCCTCTTCGATATTCATGTGATACGTATCCAGATGCAGGCCTACCGCCGGGCTGTCCACCAACTTGAGAAACTCCAGTCCCTGCTCTACCGTGTTGAGCATAGTGTTCTCATAGCGGTTGCACATTTCAAGCCCCATGCGGACACCGCACGCCTCGGCCGTCTTTGCCATTTCCTGCACAGCACGGGCACTGTGCTCCACCCGCTTTTCCCGCGTCGCATTATCGACCAGCACGCCGGGTTTCGCTGTAGACCCGTGCAGCATCCCGCCGATCACGCTTCCGCCCATCTCTGCAACTAATTCGATATTCGCTTTGATCGCATCGATCCCCTTTTGCCGGACAGCCGGTTCATCCGAAGCAACATCACCATCCGACGGCAGGGACGTGCAAAATGTATATGTAAGCCCAAGCTCCTGCGCTGTTTTCACCGTTTCTCTCTGCATCTGGCGGCTTTGTTTCAAAAGGCGCATGGATGACATTTCGATATGATCCGCACCATCCTGCTTTGCTCTGCGCAAAACTGCAGGCCAGTCTACTTGGTCCTCGTAGGGGAAATACGCATAAAAAACGCCTATTCTCACAGCTTCTCTCCTTGTAATAAAATGGCAACGGTCAGGATATCACTGACCCATCCAACAATTCATCCGCTTATGCGGCAAATATTCGGCAGTGGCAATGCTCTCCTGACCGTTTCCGTAACGATCCTATTCCATTCGGTCAAAAGTACCGAAAATATAAGCAAAAAGAATCGCGCTGTACGATTGGCTTAAACTGCAGCGATCGCAAAGCCGCAGACTTTCGGGAGCCACGTAACAATCTCTGGGAAGAAGGTGACCACGATCAGCGCGGCATAGCTGATGATGATAAACGGGATAAATGCTTTCACGACCGCGCCGAAGGGACGCTTGCTGACATTGACCGCAGTGAAGAGCACCAGGCCAACGGGCGGCGTCAGCAGACCGATGGTCAGGTTCATGACCGTCACAATGCCGAGATGCACCGGGTTGACGCCAACCATCGTCAGAACCGGCCCGATGATCGGTGCAAAAAGAATAATTGCCGCGCCGGTATCCATGATCATACCGACAAAGACATAAAAGATATTTACGACCATCAGCAGCACATACTTGTTAGAGGAAATGCTCATCAGGATCGCCGCAATGGCATCAGGCACTTTCTCAATAGCGGCCACCCAGGAAAACGCATTGGCAAATGCCACGATCAGCATCAAATTGCCGACCGTCTTACAGGCGTTCCACAGGCACTCCTGCAGGCTCTTCCAGGTCATCGTGCGATAGTAGACAAAGCCGAGGAAAAGTGCGTAAACAACCGCCAGAGCAGCAGCCTCCGTTGCCGTGACATAACCGCCGAGAATACCGCCGATGATGATGACCGGCAGCATCATGGTGAGCAGTCCGTCCGTCAGGATATGCTTGATCTCTTCCTTGGTGTACACCTTGTTATCGCGCGGAAAGTTTCTCTTCTTGCGAATACAGAGAATGTAAATGATCTGCGTCAGCGCGATCATCAGACCGGGGCCAAGGCCGCCCATCAAAAGGGCGCCCGCGGAAACACCCATAACGCCGGCGTACACCATTACCGTGGTCGAGGGCGGGATCAGCGGCGACTGCAGGGACGAACCGGCCGAAAGCGCAACGGAGAAGTCCTTATCGTAGCCCTCTTCGGTCATCGCCTGGATCTCGATCACACCGAGTCCGGAAACGTCCGCGATCGCAGAGCCGGAAACCGAGCCGAAAATCGTGCTGGCAACAATATTTACGAAAGCCAGACCGCCCTGAAAACGGCCAACAAAAAGGCGGGCAAAGTTGAACAGCTTTGAGGTCAGACCACTCTTGCCCATGATCTCGGCGGCGAGAATAAAGAACGGGATCGCCAGCAGCAGGAAGTTGTTGACGCCTGTGATCGAGCGGTTCGGCAGCACCTCGAGATACTGCGGGTCAACCAGAAGAATATAAAAAACGGATGAGATCCCCATGGAGTATGCCACAGGAATGCCGATACATACCAAAATAATAAGTGCCAGAACTGCGATACTGAAATTGATCATACAGAGCTTTCCTCCTCTTCGGGATCTTCCAGGAAGATTCCGCCAGCGGAAATCATCTGCAAGAAAGTAATAATCATACCGACAAACACGGCAGAACGCATCAGCAGCATGGGGAGCTGCGTAGAGGGTCCTTTTTCATGCACAGAGACCGTTGTAAATACGATCAGCGCTTTATAGGAAAAGAATCCCGAAAATACAAGCATACAAATTTTGCTGAAAATGCCAACCGCTCTTTTCACCTTGGGCGACATTTTTTCAACAAAAAAGTCGACGCGCGTGTAGGAAGAGGTCTTTGCTATATGGGATGCGCCAAGGAATGTCAGCCAAACCAGCAGCCATCTCGCGATCTCCTCCGTCCACGAGGGAGTCTTGATAGACGGGATCCAACGACAGACGACCTGTATCAGCACGCAAGCCAGATCCATGATCATCATTGCTATCAAAAGCTTTTGGCATAGGCCATCGACAAAGTCCATAAACTCCTGATAGCCGTTTCTCTTCTTATTCATTTACTTCCTCCATAGGATATCAGTATTTGGACGGCATAGGGCGGCTATTACCGCCCTATGCCATTTTTAGGCCGTACGCACACAATCAATCGCAACTGCCAAATTAGTCCGAATCTTCTCTTTTACTTTTTCTTGCTCTTGGAAACGGTAAAGACGGCAAAGAGGATCGCTACAGCCGCCACACCGAACGCAACATAGGTCAGCGTATTAACGGAGCTGGAAACATTTGTTGTGCCGATCGTGCTGGCCGCGCCAGTCGCATCGCCGGCCTTAACCGCGTTGACGGCTGCCATAAACTCATCAACGGTCTCCGCGCCGATCTGCTCCTTCATCCATTCAATAACGGGTTCCTGGCAAACCTTGAAGGACTCCTTCTCCTCAGCAGTGGGACTATAGACCTCCATATACTTGGTAAGCGTCTCAAGAGCCAGTGCCTCGTTTGCGCAGTTATTACCGCGCATCGCATACTGAGCAGTCTTACCGGCAGCCGTAACGACCTTCTGCAGATCCTCGGGCATACCGTTGAACAGCTTAGAGTTGATGTACAGGAAGATGCTGGAGATGGCGTGGCCATCCAGGATATAGTACTTGTTCACTTCATAGAAGCTGCCGTTGAAGGTCGTGCCGGGGCTGTTTTCCTGACCATCAACAACGCCGGTCTGAAGAGCGCTGTAAAGCTCGGAATAGGCCATCGGGGTAGCGGAAGCGCCGAAAGATTCCAACATCTTCGTATAGATGGGAGACTCCATCGTGCGGATCTTCAGGCCTGCCATATCAGCAGCACTGTGGATAGGCTTGACATCGTTCGAGAAATTGCGGAAACCGCCGTTGTCCGCGGAAGCCAGAGTCTTGAGGCCAAGCTGCGTCTCGATATCCGTATAGACACCCTTCATATAGTCGCTGTCGAGCATCGCGTAGAACTCATCACGGTTATCAAACAGATAGGGAATGGACATGGCCTGGATCGCCGGATACAGCGTAGCCGTCTCACCATCGCCGCCCATAACGCACTCAAGGGTCCCCTGCATACACTGCTGCAGAGCTTCCTGCGTGCTGCCAAGCTGACTGGAAGGATAGATCTCGACCGTAATGCGGCCGCCGGAGTTGCTCTCGCAGTAATTCTTGAACGCAAGAGCGCCTGCATAGATAAAGTCAAGAGATTTGAGCGTGCCGTAGTCATTCTGCGGAGCATTGCCGCAGTAGACCTTCAGCGTGTACTCTTCTGCTGCCGACGCGGTCATGGGCATATAAGCCATCACCATCACCAGAGCAATAAGAAGTGCAAGTGATCTTTTGATTCTTTTCATTTTCTTTCTCCTTCATCGTTGTTGTTTTTCTTCGCCTTCCCGTCACCAGTCTGGCAATATATAATAGATGAGGATCGCCTCTTTACGGTACAAGGCCTTCCTGCATTCTATTACCCAAAATAGTTCTGCTGCATACTTTTCTCAGCGGAAATAAATTTGTTTGCTGTCGCTCCACTGCCACGAGGTGGGTAATCTCGTCAATTTCATCTTCTCGCGGTTTACGCACCACTCCATGACCTCTTTCGCATCCGGGATCGCGTCCGCTCCTTCTGCCGAACCGATTCGAAAAGCGGCGGAGCCAGTCGCCAGCTTCAAGCAGTGTTCCGGCGGCCATCCTTTCAACATGCCGGTCAGAAATCCAGCGATCGCTGTATCCCCTGCACCGTTTGTCGAATAGAGACGCTCCACAGCAAACGGCGGTTCCAGCAGTTCTCGATCA